>QGUR01000085.1 GCA_003242205.1 Chloroflexota bacterium
ATGTGCTTGTCATACTCGGCTATCAGGTGACACGTGACGACTCTCCCCGCTCAAGCGGGGAGCTTCTCAGGACACGCACGGCGCAACCGCCCACGTTATGTCCTGACGGCCCCGTCCGGGCCGGGCATAGCAATCCAATTATGTCACGGGAAGAGGAAGGAGGCAAGCGCCATTCCCCACCGGGCTAAAGCCCGGTGTCCCCTGGCGCAATTTCTATGGGGCAGCGCGTTCGTGGTGGCGCTGGCTGGCGCTCGGCGTGATCGCCGGGCTTGGCTGGTGGACAAACGGGCTGATTATCGCCTTTGCTGTGCCGGTCGGGCTGCTCGTGTTGTATCGCCTCTGGAAGCCGCATCCGTCATTTCCCGCGCCTCGAACGCGCTGGGCGGGGCCGCTGCTGGCTTTGGCGGGTTTTCTGGCCGGAAGCGCACCCTGGTGGGTCTATAATTTCGAGCACGATTTTGCCGCGCTGGCTTTTTACTTCACCAGTGGCGAAAGCGCCGTCACCGGGAACGATAAGCCATCGCTGCCATTCCCGGAGCGCGTGTTCGGCCTGTTCGTTCTGGGTCTGCCGGCAATGGTTGGCCTGCGCTTTCCGTGGTCGCCGGCATACGTGCTGCCGCCTGTCGGGGCGGCGGTCATCGTGATCTACAGCTTCGCTCTGGTGCGCCTGGCGCGGAACCGGCCTGCCGCAAATGGCTGCCCGGCGCTTCGCCCGGACGCGCGCTGGCTGGTGCTCGGCATGATCGGGCTGTTCGCGCTCATCTTTCTGATCTCGAAATTCGGCTTTGATCCAACCGGCCGCTACTTTCTGCCGCTGGCTTTGCCCTTTGGCGTCACGCTCGGCGCGCTGCTGGTTACGTTCGGCCCGTCTCGCCGGCATCTGCCAACCGCAGTTCTGGCGTTGGTGCTGGCGTATCATGTTCTGGGGCAGGTAATGGCGGCTGGCGCTGAATATGGCCTGACAACGCAGCTCAACGTCCAGCTAGCCATTCCCAATCATTACGACGATGACCTTATCGCATTTCTGGAAGCCAATGACCTGCGTGCCGGTTACACCTCGTACTGGATCGCCTTCAGGCTGGCCTTCCTGTCCGAAGAACGGCTGCAATACAGTTCATCGTTTCCGTATAAACCAACGCTGGATTACACACCTGCCGACGAACGCTATCCGCCTTACCGGGCGGCTGCGGATCGCGCCGAAAATCCGGCTTACATCACCGCGAGTGTGCCAGAGGTGAAAGACTGGCTGGAAACGTTTTTCGCCGAACGCGATCTGGCATACGACTTCACGCAGCTTGGCCCCTATTCCATCTACTACAACGTGCGCCCCAGCCCGCCACGGCCACCGTTTCCTTTTCCAAAATAAAAAGCCGCTCTCGTACAGAGCGGCTGTGAAAAGCATCGGGCCGTGAGCCCGGCTGCCGGCGTCTAGAAATGCAGTCTGTTGCTCCACTCGTCGATCTGGCGGCGAGCTTCATCCTTGGTGATGCCGTAACGTTCCTGGATTTTGCCTTCCAGTTTTTCGCGATTGCCCTGGATCTCCAACCACTCATCATCGGTGATGTCGCCCCATTTGGCCTTGGCTTCACCCCAGAATTGCTTCCAGTTCCCCTGAATCCGATCCCATGTTCCGCTGCTCATCGCCGTCCTCCAGCTATTCCGTTGCTTGATTAATTACATTGTTAATTATACACGGCTTTCCACCGGCACGGGCACACGCTCATTGACGTCTAACCTTACGGTCTAACCGGGCGGGGCTATTGAGGGAAAGCGGGAAAAGACAACGGCCCAGTACATCGACCGGGCCGTTCGGTATCAGAGGGTGGGTTTTTCCCCGATCTCTGTCGCCGTTTCTACGGGTAAGCCGGCTGCCTTCCACGCGTCGAAGCCGCCATCCATGTTCGCGACTTCCGCAAACCCGCGGCTTTTCAGCAGGCTGGCCACAATCTGCGAGCGCACACCGGAACTGCAATAGGCGACAATCGTTCGCGAACGCGGCAGCTCGTCCAGCCGTTCGGCTACCTGTCCCAGCGGGATGTGATAGGCATTGGGCAAATGCCCTTCCCGGTACTCGGTCGCGCCGCGAACGTCGAGGAGAAAGACCTCATCGGCCCGTTTTGCCACCGTCTCCGGCGGCATGGTCGCCAGCACTTCCAGCGCCTTGCCCAGCTCGCGCGGCGGGAAATATCCGGGCAGGTTATCCACACCGATGGCGCGTAACTGGCGCACCAGCTCGTCCACGTTTTCCGAGGCCGCGATCAGATAGGTCGGTTTGCTGTAGTCGATGAATTCCCCGGCGTAGCTGCTGAACTTGCCGGTTGGCGGAATGTTGATCGTGCCCGGCACATGCGCCGAGCGATACTCCTCGGCAGAGCGGGCGTCGATTACCAGCAAGCCGTTCTTGACCGCTTCATTCAAAATGAAGCCTTCCAGCGGGCGCGGCGTTTCAAGCTCGCGCAGGAGCGGCGGCCCGGCGCGGTTCACGCGTTTCATCTGGCCGAAGTAACGCGGCGTTTCCGGTTGATCGCTCAGCAGCCACTCGACAAATTCGTCTTCGTTTTCGATCTGAAACGCCGGGTTGAACAGCTTTTCATAGCCGAGCGTGGTCGAAGGAACCGATCCGAGCGCCTTGCCGCAGGCGCTGCCCGCGCCGTGTCCCGGCCAGATTTGAAGATAATCCGGCAACTGCTTGAAACGCTGTACGTTCTGGAATTGCTGGCGCGCGCCGATCTCCTTCGTCCCTGCAATGCCGGCGGCGGTTTCGAGTAGGTCTGGGCGGCCGATGTCGCCGGCAAACAGAAAATCGCCCGTGAACAGGCCCATTGGCTGGTCGGCCATTTTCGTGTCGGTCAGCGCAAAGACCAGATGTTCAGGCGTATGGCCCGGCGTGTGGATCGCGCTGAGCCGCACCGCGCCGAATTGAAACGTATCGCCATCGCGTAGCAGGCGTGTGTTCGCATCGGCAAACGCGTACTGCCATTCATCGCCGCCCATCGCGCTGAGATAGAGTTGCGCGCCCGTGTGCGCCGCCAACTCGCGCGCGCCGCTGACGTAATCGGCGTGAATGTGCGTTTCGACAATGTGCCTGATTTGCAGGTTTTCAGCCCTTGCCGCCTCCAGATAAGGCGTGATGTCGCGGGCGGGATCGACGATCAACGCCTCGCCACAGGACTGACAACCGACAAGATAGGATGCCTGCGAAAGCGCCGGGTCGTAGAAGTATTTGAGCAACATGGCGATGCCCCTTTTAGCGGTTTGGGTACGTCGGGCCGCTGGTCTTACCGGCGGCGACCGAACAGAATGCCGGTGATGATGAGCACCACGAGCGCGCCGACAAAGGCGACGACGAGATCGATCCAGCGGATGATAATGCCTCCCGCCAGTGCCGCCGACGGTTCAAGCCCCAGCCATGTGAAGATCAGACCGCCGAGGAGCGCGCCGAGAAAACCGATGATGAGGCTGCCAAGCAGGCTGATGCGCCGGCCGGGAACCAGCGACCCAACCAGCCAGCCGGCGATCAAACCGGCAATCAGCCATGTCGCAAGCTGAGAGAGAAACGAAGTTTGTATCTCGATACGGATGGTTTGGTCGGCAACATCCTGAAACGCCAGCAAAGGGTTCATGATTGGCCTCTCTGTAAGGCGGACGGGCAGGCGGCAGTTTCACCAGCCGGGCTGCGACGTCCGGGAGATAAAGCGTAAGGTGGTACGACACAAACTGTCCCTAATTCTAGCATAGGAAAAGCTCGCGCGAGATCATGTGCGCTCTAAAAAGTGCTGGCTCATTGTCACTCAAATTGTAATTTATGGTTAACCTGATTTTAAGCCCGGCTGTCTATGGTGAGCGCATGGGCAAGGAGGAACCCGCTATGAACGATAATGACCATGTCGCGATGCTGTCTGCATCCAGCCTGATTGGCACGGAAGTGGTGAACCTGCATAACGAATCGTTAGGCAAGCTCGAAGAGGTGATGATCGATCTTGCGACCGGAAGAATAGGCTATGCCGTGCTGTCGTTTGGCGGCGTTCTCGGTATCGGCAACAAGCTGTTTGCCGTGCCATGGGCTTCCCTGACCGTGGACGAAAAGCATAAGAAGATCGTCATGGATGCCGACAGGGAGCGGCTGAAAAATGCGCCGGGTTTCGACAGAAACAACTGGCCGCAAACGCCAAACGGGTTGTGGGTGCGCCAGGTTTACGATTACTATGGCGCGGAATACCGGTAGTCGTAGCTACCCTGAGCGCGTGTGCGCTTTGATCAGAACGGGCGGCGTCATGATGCCGCCCGTTTTGTTTTCTCGCTTGACCGGGCTTCTTAAGACGAGCAACATTGGTTTTAAGAAATAAAACTGGCTATCCAGAGGAGCAGATGATGGCGGCGACAACGCATAAAGGGCAATCGTGGTTCCAGCCGGTCCTGTTCCTCCGGCTGGAAGGGCTGGTGGCGCTGGCCGGCGCGGTCGTGGCCTACTGGCGTCTGGGTGGTGATGGCCTTCTGTTCGCGATCTTACTGTTTGTGCCGGACATCTCCATGATAGGCTATAGGTGGAATCATCATCGGGGTGCAGACATCTACAACCTGGCTCACACGTATATCGGACCTGCGCTGTTGCTCGCTGTGGGGCTGGGGACGATGACCCAACTGCCGGTATTGGTCGCGCTGATCTGGATTGCCCACATTGGCCTCGACCGGTTGTTGGGCTATGGCTTGAAATACTCGACCGGATTTAAGGACACACATCTGTCGAGGCACATCTATGAGTCCCTATCCAGCGCAGGTCAATCGCGAGGCGATAATTCGGCGGGCGCGTGAAATCCTCGAAGCGCAGGGCGTCGAACGCCTGACGCTTCAGTATCTGGCCGCGCAACTGGGGATTCAGGCGCCATCCCTCTATCGCTATTTCAAAAACAAGAACGAACTTCTCCGCGCAGTGAATGAAGAAACCGGCAGACATTTGATTGCCGCCATTCAGGCTGCGGCCACGCGCGGCGGGCCGGAAACGCGCATCCTGAATATGGCCCGCGCTTACCGTGAGTTTGCCAGACAGCAGCCTGTGACCTATAGCCTCGCCTTTGCCAGCGCTCAACCGGATGTGCGGCCCGCGCCGGACGCGCTTGAAGGGCTGATCCTGCCGATCCAAAAGGCCATGGCCGATGTCGTTGGCGAAGCCAATTCCCTACCGGCCCTGCGTGGCATGTTGGCGCTCCTTCACGGCTTTGTCTCGCTCGAACTGAGCGAGCGATTTCAGCGCGGCAGCGACTTCGACGCAACTTATGATGCTGTCGTGGCAGCCTACCTCCGCGGTTGGCAGGAGGCCAAACAGACGTTAAGCTAGCGATTTTTTCGCGACAGGACAGGAGGAGCAGCTTTGCTACGATACAACCAGCCAGACATTGAAACGGGTTTGGAGCGTAGGTAGCCGATGGAGTCGTTGTTTCAAACTTGGGAAGCGGGAAGCGGCCTTGAAGTTGTGCTCTGGGTGCAGGCTAACACCCCCGAACCTTTGCAGACGCTGGCGCACTTGCTGGCAGTCGTCGGCAGCTTTCCGATTTACTGGCTGTTGTTTTTTGTCCTCTACTGGTCGGTCGATCAAACGCTGGCCCGGCGTGTGCTCCTCGCGTTGCTCGCGTCGGGCGTTGCTATCGCGGTGCTAAAGCTGACCTTTCAGCGCCCGCGCCCGTTCGTTGCCTTTCCGGAACTGGTTCAGGCTTCGTTTCTACCAGACGATACCTTCGGCTTTCCCAGCGGCCATGTCGGCATCACGCTGCCGGTTCTGGGTGTGCTAGTCGCTGCGATCGGAAAGCGCTGGGTGTGGTGGGCTTTGGGCGTATACATTGTGGCGATGGGGTGGGCGCGCATGGCGCTGGGCGTTCATTACCCGCAGGATATCGCCGGTGGCGCGCTCGTTGGCCTCGTGATTCTGTTCGTCGTGCTGCGCCTTCCGGCGGGCCGGACGCGTCTCGTGCCGCTTTCCGGCACGGCGCGCCTGCTGCTGGCGCTGGCGCTGGCGGCGGTGTGTATTTTGTTGCTCTGGAGTGACATGGCTGCCGTCATCGCCGCCGGAACGATCACCGGCCTTGCGCCCGAATTTGCGGACCGCTGGCGAATCACGCGGATGTCGCCGCATGGCACGGCGAACCAGCGCTTTGCGCGCGCCGTGTTCGGGCTGGTGCTCCTTGTCCTGCTGTTAGCGCTGTTGCTGGCAGCCGGCTGGGTTATGGGGCCGGCTGCGCTCCAGTTCCTGTCCTTTGCCGCTGTCGCGTTCTTTGGCGTGACGCTCTACCCGTGGCTGGCCATGCGTCTCGGTCTGGCCTACCCACAGGAATGATCCCGTTCCGTCGCGGCCTACGCGGAAGCAGCCGCGGGAGCGAGCGTAATTTGGCGGCGCAGGCTGATGATGGCGAACAGCGTGATCAACAGGGGCAGCAGGCTGGTCACGCCCAGAGCCGGCCATCCCGCCAGATGCAGGATTGTGCCCGCCGAAGCCGATGACAGCGCCTGCGACGCGAAGACGACGAAATCGTTTGTGGCCTGCGCCTTGAAGCGCTCGGCGGGCAGGTAAGTGCGCGTGAGCAGGACCGTGCCGCCGACGAACAGGAAATTCCAGCCCACGCCGAGCAGCACCAGCGCCAGCCAGAAGTGCATCAGATGAATGCTGATCATGGCAATGGTCACGCAGATCAGCATGGCGAAGACGCCGAGCAGCAGCACGCGCGTCATGCCCAGCCGCTCCATCAACCAGCCGGTAAAGAGCGACGGCAGGTACATCGCGATGATGTGACTTTGAACGACCATGGCCGCTTCGTCGATGCTGAAACCCGCGTGCCCCGTCAGATGTAGCGGCGTCGCCGTCATGATAAAACTCATGACGCCATAGCCCACCGCCGCGCTGAAAACGGCAAGCCGGAATAGGGGCTGGCCGCTGATGACGCGCAATGGCCGTTCGACGCCCTGAACGGTCTGCGCCTGAATGCGCGTGTTCCTGAAGAACGTCAACAGGAGCAGCGTGGCGATGAAATAGAGGACGGCCAGACTCAGAAACGAACCGGCATAGGGAATGGCCGGCAGCAAGTCTCGCGTGCGCCGCGCCACCTCCGGGCCGAGGAAACCGGCGACGATCCCCCCCACGAGCACGAACGACACCGCTCTGGCGGATTGAGCGCTATCCACGCTCTCGCTTGCCGCGAACCGGTATTGCTGCACAAACGCTCCGTTGAGGCCGATCATGACGGCGGCGAGGCAGAAAAGGGCGAAATTGCCTTCAGCCACGGCCAGCACGGCCAGCAGGCTTGCGACGACGCTGGCCGCCGCCGCGGCGGCAAAACCCAGACGCCGGCCAATACGCCGCATCAGCAGGGCCGCCGGAATGGTGCCCAGCGCATTGCCGGCGACGGAAAACGTGACCGGTAGCGTGGCCCACGCCGGCGTTGGCGCGATCTCTGACCCGATAATGCCGCCCAGCAGCACGAAGGTCGAAGTGCCGGACACATGAATGATTTGACACAGACCGAGGATGGGGATGTTACGGCTGATCATGTTTTACTTCTCCGCGCCAACCAGCGCCTATCCATGAATGTTGTCATGGAACTTTAGACGCACCAGTAACGTATATTGTACGTAGGAAGCAGGTATTTCCCTGATCGTGTCTGTATTGCTGCTGCACTGGAAAGGAATCGCTATGAAAAAAGCTCTTCTAGTGCTCTCAGTTGCCGCCCTGTCGCTGGCAGCGCTGATTGCGCCTGTTTCGGCCGTTCCTGCCACCGACCTCGGCGCTCTGGCCGAATACTTCCCGCCTGAGACGCCGTTATTTTTCAGCATTCGCACCGATACTGCTTTCATCGACGAACTGGACGGGTTGATCGAAACCTTCCGGGGGAACCTGCCGCCCGGAACCATGCCACCGGTCTCGCTGCGCCAGATGCTGGAGCAGAACCTGAGCCAGCAGTTTGGAGAGGATGCGACGCTGGAAAGCGCGCTGCCGTGGCTGGGCGACACCGCGGCGTTCGGCATTCCCACTCTGGAAAACCTGTTTGACGACAACCGGGCCAACGATAGTGTGACCCACGCCATCCTGGCGCTGGAGGTCACCGACGCCGACGCCGCTGCGGCCATGATCGCGGAAATATACGAGCAGCAGGGCGCGGAGGTCGCGCGCGCGCAGGAAGGTGAATGGCAACTGCTGACGCCCCAAGTGCCCACCCATACCTTCTGGGCGTTCAATGATGAGGTCGCGCTGGTGGCGACTTCGGTCGATCTGCTGCCGCTGAGCGACGACCGGCGTTCGCTTGGCCGCGATGCCGGTTTTTCGGCTTTGCTTGCCAGCCTGCCGGCGTCCGACTACAGCGCGATTCTGGCGCTCAATGTAGGCGACGCCTTGCGGGAGAGTTATGACCTGATGCTGGCAAGCACTCCTAATGAGCCGGCGATGGAGATGATGCGCTCGCTGCAGCCGCTTTACGACAATTATCCGCGCCAGATAATGGGCTTTACTCTACTCGATGAACGCACGCTGGCCATTGATCTGGCGCAGGAAGCCTTCGATTACACGACGCTTGAAGGGCCATGGGCGGACAACCTGACGCCGCTGCTTCAAATCGAGCCTGTCGATCTGAGCTTTGCCGAGCGCGTGCCTGCTGACGCTCCGTTTGTCTATCTGAGCACAGGTCTGGGCCACTGGACGGCCTACATGATCGACGTCATGGCGACGACGATCGAACTGGGCATGCGGGCCAGTGCCGAAGTAGAGGAAGATACGCCGGCTTTCCTCGCACAGATAGACGCGCAGGATGTCCGCGCTTTCATCGATCTGAGCTTCGCGGGCATGACCGGCTTGAACCTGCAGCGTGAAGTACTGCCCTACCTTAACGGCACGGCGGCCATCTACGCCCGTGCGCTGACCGCAGGCGATGATCAGGTGACGGTCGATGGCGCCGTCGTGGTGGAAGTGACCGACCGGGACGCGACGCGGCATATGTACGACCGCTTTGTCGAGGCGCTGACGCAGTATGAGGCCGACTTTGAAGAAGAGGACGGCGTGCTGGTCTTGCCCGGTGTCATCCGCGGGCTGCTGCCGGCGGATACACCGCGCGCGCTGCTGCAAGCAGCGGAACTTGATTTCCTCATCGGCGTGACGGACGAAGTCATGGCGGCGGGGACGCGCGCCGCTGTCAAACACAGCCTCAACCTGTCCGGCCCATCGCTGGCGGATAATCCTGACTATCAGGCCGCGCAGGCTGCGTTCCTGCCCGATGCCCAAACGATTGGCTATATCGGCTTTGCGCCGGTGCGCGATCTGATGCAAATGATGGGCCGTCTGTCAAACGCGCCGGATGACGAAGTCGCCGGGGTCGTGGCCTTCCTTCAGACACTGGAAAGCGCCGCCTTCTCCGGAGTCATTGCCGAGGATGGCAGCAGTGTCGTTCGCATGACGCTGACGCTGGCGGACTAGACGGCGTTCTCGCTTTCTCATCGCCCTCATCTCACGGTTTTCAGCAGCCGCGAGGTGAGGGCTTTTTTTTCGTATAATGCAGGCAGGCGTACCACGACCAGTGGGAACGGGCCATGAATCTTTATCTTGAACCCGACGGTTTTCTGGGGACCGGAGCAAGCCTGCTCGCGGATGTATCGCTGCTGGCTTACCTTCTGCTCATCGTCCCGGCAATGGTCGGTGGTTACGTTCTCGCCCGGCGCGGCCTGCACCGGCCACATCACAAGTGGTTGATGATCGCCGTCACCGTAGCGAACTGGGTGCTGATCTTCGCGCTGATGCTGGTCGCGTATGGTTTTGATGTCATCCACAACATTGGCGCGCAACCGGGCAATGCCCGCTACTTGCTGCCGACGCTGCATGGCGCGCTTGGGCTGCCGGCGCAGCTTCTGGCGACGTTCATCGTCGTGCGGATGCTGATCGAAGACGCTCAGGTCGCAAGGGCCAGACAACGCGGCGAGCGCAATCTGTCGCGTTACTGGTTTAAGGGCGCGCGCTGGACGATGCGCCTGACGCTGGTTTTGTGGCTGGCGACGAGCGGCCTCGGGTTTCTCAGCTATCTGGTGCGCTACAACGTGCTCAATACCAGCCCCGCCCCGGTTTCGCCTCCCATCCCCGCCGCCACCGCCGAAGCGCAGGCGCTCGGTTTCGTTGCCACGCCCGGAGCCGATCGCCCGAAGGCGACCGAAGAAGTGTCCCTTCCGGCGCAGACGCCGGAGGTAACACCCCCGGCCGCGACCGCCGAGGCGACCGCGCCGGCGGAGACGTCCGAACCGGGCGTCATCACGCTGTTTGGGCTTTTCGGGCCGGTTGCCACCGCCGAAGTCGCAAGCCCGGCCACAACGCCTGAGCCGCCCGTAGCGACAGCCGAAATTGTGGCGCCGGCAACGACGCCGGAGGTTATCGCGCCAGTTGCAACCGAGGAAACAAGCGGGCGGGGCCGCGGTCGCGGCAGAGGTAGAGGGCGTGGACGCGGCGGCGACGACCGCTAGCTACCGGCAGGCTTCTGGGGCAGCGTGATGGTGAAGGTCGTGCCCTTTCCTTCCGCCGTCTCAAGGTTAATCTCGCCTTCGTGCAGATCGACCACCTGCTTGACGATGGCCAGCCCCAGACCGGTTCCCGGAATGTCGCCTACATTGCGCGCGCGGTGAAACATCTCGAACAACCGCGTCTGATCCACCTCAGGAATGCCAATGCCGTTATCCCGCACCCGCATCAGAATGCGCTCGTCATCGCATTCCAGTTCGTAGTAAACATCGGGCGAGGTAGGCGAATACTTGACGGCGTTGCTCACCAGATTGCGGATCACCTTCCCGATTGCCTCACCATCGACATGAACCTCTTTACAGTCGCCCCGGATGGAGACGTGAATCTGGTGGGAGATGGTCGTCGCCTCAATCTCGCGGATGATCGCGGTAGACAGGGCTTCGAGATCGGTGGGCGTGCGCCGTAACTTGATGCCGACCGCCTCGGCCCTGTAAATCGTGAGCACATCATCCAGCAGTTCCGCCAGACCGCGCACCTGCTCCTGAATCTGCCGCAGGCGCGCGCGCTTGTTTTCGCTCGACATGCGGTCTTCATAGGCCAGCAGCAGATCGCTTGACGACTGGATGACCGCCAGCGGCGTGCGAAATTCATGCGAAATCATCGACACAAAGCTCGACTTGAGGCGGCTGAGTTCGCGTTCCTGCTCCAGCGCGCGGCGCAGATTTTCCTCATACTGTTTGCGGTCGGTGATGTCGATACAGTAGCCGATGACTTCAAGAGGCTGGCCGTGCGCGTCGACCAGCACCTGACTTTCGTCCAGCATCCAGCGATACGTGCCATCCCTGTGCCGCACCCGATACTCAAGGACCGCTTCGCGGGTTTCCGGCAACGCCCGGAGGCTATCCCATACCCGCTGGCTGTCTTCAGGATGGATGATCCCGCCCCAGAAATCCGGGTTGTCGAGATAGTGGTCGGGCGGGTATCCCAGATGCTGGCTGATCGCTTCGCCCGTGAAAGTGCGTTGGTGGCTGCCGTCTGGACGGGCGGTGTAGATCGCAACCGGGGAAGCTTCGACCAAAAATTGCAGCCGCTCGTTGGCCCGCCGGAGATCCTCGGTTCGCTCGACGACGCTTGCCTCCAACTGCATGGCATGGTCGCGCACCTGCTGGTGCAACTGGGCGTTGTTGATGGCAATCGCCGCCTGATCCGCCAGCAGGCTGAGAAAACGGACTATATGCTCGTCAATCGCGTGCGGCTGACGGTAGCCCAGAGTCATCACGCCGTTGACATTTCCGGCGACGATCAGCGGCAGGGCCATAATAGCGCCGCCCCACTGCCAGTCCCGGTAGAATTCGTGCGCGTTGGCGTCCGGAATGATCATGGGCTTGCCCGACCGGGCGACGGTGTAGGTCAGGCCGTTGTCTCGCGGTTCAATGTACGGCCGCTGCTGCGCCTGATTGTCCCAGCGCGCAGCGCCAAATTCGAGTTTTTGACCGTCGTACAGAAAGATGTGCGAGTCGTCGGCTTCGGCAATCCGCTGGGCATGTTCGAGGATGGTTTGCAGGACTTCCTTGAGGTCGAGCTGGCGCATGCTGAGTTGCATGCTGGCCTGTCGCAACGCCTCAAGCTCCTCATTGCGCCGCCGTTCGACCTGTAACAGCCGGGTGTTTTCGCTGGCGATCGCGAACTGACGGGCGATTTCGAGGATGACCTCAACCGCGTCTTCCGGCATGGGCCCCGGCGCGGCCAGACCCAGATTGATGGAACCGAACAGCGTCTGCCCGACGCGGATCGGAATGCAGATGTAGGAACGAATGCCTGTCCGGTGAAACGCCTGCTGAGTTTCGCTTGGCTCGTCCAGATCGAGAATGTCCTCGACCCGCGTGATTTTGTCCGTCTCCAGCGTCTCCTCGTCCAGAAGCTCCCACGCCGGCAGTCGCGTGCCGGGGTTGAATTGCGTCTGGCGGCGGTTATAGGCTGCCAGCAGGATCAATTCCTGGCGCGCGGCATCGTACTGGGCAATCGAGATATGCTCGCAGGCTAGCAAATGGCGAACCTGCTTGATCACCGTGTCCGCAATTTGTGGTGGCGGCTGCCCTTCCAGAATGGCTTTGTCTATCGCCCGCAGCATGCTCAGCCGCCGTGACTGCTTCGCCAGCGTGCGCTCCGATTTGCGCCGCTGCCGGATTTCCTGCCTCAGCAGCGTATTGGTCGTGGCGAGGCGCTTCGTGCGCTGCTGGACCTTTTGCTCCAGTTCCGCATTCAGTTCGTGTAACCGCTCGTTCGCTTCCCGAAAGCCGCGCAGCGCCATCTCGAACGGCGCGAGGCACTCCAGTAGAAACGTCCGAGTCGCCCGGATGATATGTACGCGTTCCTCTGGCGTGTGGGCGTCTTGAAGCAGGGATTCGACCGTTTGCTGGTGAATGGCGGCGATGTCAAGCAGGTCGACGCGCCCGTTCACCCCCGCGCGCCCAAGCATGAAGGCGCGCGCCAGCAGTTCCTCGCGCTCCTGTTTGGTGAACAGACGCAGGGACGCCGAATACTCGGAAGCGAAGTCCCTCCCTTCTAAACTCATTGTCTCGCTCCCAGATAGCGAACAATCAGGATGAGCGCGTCATCCACGTCTTTGGCATGGGCGGCGAGCAGCGCGCGTGCCATTTCGTCCGGTTCACGAGACGTCCGCAGCGAACCGGCATAATGCCCGTCCATGCCGTCCGTCGCAAAAACGAGTAAATCGCCCGGCCCAAGCGTGCGGACCGTCGGGCGCAGCCGGGGTATCTGATAGCCGACGACGCCGCTTAGCACGGTCAGCGACTCCGCGCGGGCCTCCTGCTGCCCGGCGCGCAGCAGCAGCCCTTCCACATTGCCGACGCCGGTCCATGTCAGCGTGTTCGCCCACGGATCGATCAAAGCCACGCTCATGGCGACTCCGCGCGAGCGCAGCAGCGCCTGATGGCAATGCTCGAAAATCTGTGTGACCGGTTTCGTCGCGTGTTCTTCGAGCGCTTCCAGCGCAAGCTGCGCCGTGGCGGCGGCCATCTGGCCATGGCCGAGCGCGTCCAGCGCCGCTACCAGCACCCGATCCTGCGTGACGTGGACGAAAGCGCGGTCGCCGCAGGCAAGTTCTCCGACGCGCGGCCTCGAAGCGACGCCCCATTCGATGTAATCCGGGCGGCTACCGGCTCCGGACACCTGTCAGTATCTCCATTTCTTCATCGTCACGGTCGTTCCCTTGCCGATCTCTGACGTAATGTCAAATTCATCCATCAGCCGCTTGGTTCCGGGCAGGCCCAACCCCAGACTGTTGCTGGTTGAATAGCCGTCCTGCATCGCCAGATCGAGGTCCGCGATCCCCGGCCCCTGATCTCTGGCCTGCACGAGTATCCCGTGCTTGCCGCGTTCGCTGAAGGCCTGAATGGTGATTTCGCCTTTTTGGGCGTATTCAACGATGTTCCGCGCGACCTCTGAGATGGCCGTAGCGATCAATGCCTGCTCGGTTGATGTAAAACCGAGCGATGCGGCGATCTGCCGTCCCTGCTGCCGCGCCGCGATGATATCGGCGTCTGATCGGATGGCGACGATAACGATTGATTCATCGTTCATGATTGTGACGCCCTCGTATGCGCTGCTCTAGCAGCGCTAGGCCGTCTTCGAGATCGAGGGCAGTCGGCACGTTGTCGAGCGACAGGCCGAGCTGAACCATAGCGAAGGCGACGTCTGGCTGGATACCGACCAATACAGTTTCCGCGCCTCGAAGCCGGATAACCTGTGCGATCGTGCGGATCATGCGGCAGGCAAAGGAATCCATGACGTCCAGAACGGTTACGTCGATGATGACGCCTTTGGAACGAAAGCGACCGACACGTTCCGCCAGATCGTTCTGCAACTGCATCATGTCCGAATCGGTCAGCGTCGACTGGACGGTAGCGATCAGGTAATCGTGTTGTTTCAGGATCGGAACCGCCATACGGGGTCAGTCCTCGATATCTTCGTAGTCTGCGGAACTTTCACGATCGCGCAGTTTGATTACCTTCACGCGCAGAATGCGGTTCGCTTCCTCAATGCCGCTTTGAAGATCGCTTTGTGTGTTCACCCGCTCGAGGTTGACGCCGACCGTCACCAGCGCCTGAGCGACCTCCGGAGACAGGCCGGTCAGAATGACCTTCGCGCCCATCAGCCGCGCGGCATCGACGCTCTGGATCAGGTGGTTCGCCACGCGCGAGTCGACAACCGGAATGCCCGTAATATCCATGACGACGATCTTGGCCCGGTGATCGCGAATGGCGTGCAGTAGCACCTGCGTGACCTGCTGCGCCCGGTGGGTATCGAGCAGCCCGATCAGGGGCATAATCAGCAGGCCTTCCCGCACAGGCAATACGGGCGTCGATAGCTCAAGGATCGCAGCGCGCTGCTTGGTGATCGTATCTTCCTTGGCATCGACGTAGGCCTGCGAAACCGCCGAGAGGATGATTTCGGTGAATTTGCTCAAGCCCGCCAGCGCGGACAGCAATTTCGCCTGATCATGAGCATATGCTTCCACGATGAGGTTCATGAGCAGCGAGCGCCAGTTAGGAAGCACATCGAACCACGCGCTCAGCCTGATTTCCGCATAGGCATAGTGCTCGCCCAGCGCTCTGACGGCAGCGAGATAAGGCTCCCACTGGTCTTCAAACACCGCCCGGCGAAGCGCTTCTCGCGCCTCACTATGGTCTGCCGGCTGCGGTAAGGTTCTCGTGACGGGGCCGAGTTCCGGGTGCGCCAGGCTGGCCTCTCGTAACTGATCGCTGACCTCAGCAAAATGCGCGTCATAAATTTCCCAGAAAGTCTGGAGATTTTTCTTTTCTTCTTCGGAGATGGTAAACGCTCTCGGCTGGCGGTCAGGCATTACTTTTTCCTTTCAAAACAACTGCAACGTGTCGGGCAATACCGGAATGACCCGAGAGGTTTCACGAAGCCAAAAGATGGAATATGTCTATTCACCATTTCTGAATTATACGTCGCGCCGGAGGTCTACGACGTTAAAGTTATCATTTAATACAGGAATATTTCAAAACGAACGTCACCGACCCCTCCGTTTGGAAGCCCGCAGCTTTAGCTGTGGGGAGGAAAAACGGGGCGCGGAGCGCCAGTTGCATAGTTCGCACATTTGTGTTATCCTTTCATATATGAAGCTCATCGCACAGGTT
>QGUR01000086.1 GCA_003242205.1 Chloroflexota bacterium
ATCCGTGACCGCCTGCTGAAGGCCGGGCGTCCGCTTGTCTGGCCGGAGGACGAGCCGCTTTTGCCCCAATACGGCAGCGGCATGGCAGCACTGCTACAGCATGGCGACGAAACCTTTGGCGTGCTAATCGTCGCATCCAACCATGTGACCTACAATAAAGGACATTTGCGGCTGTTTCAGGGCGCAAGCCGCCAGGCCGGGCTGGCGTTGCGAAACGCTATCCTGCACGAAATTCAGGTTCAGTACGCGCTGCATCTGGAAGATATGGTCGCCGAACGAACGGCCGAGTTGAAATCGGCCCAACAGATGCTGATCCGTTCGGAAAAACTGGCGTCGATTGGCCATCTGGCGGCGAACATCGCGCACGAAATCAACAATCCGTTGCAACCGATCATGATCACTCTGGATGATCTGGTAGAAACCGTGCAGAACAACATGCCGGTCGACATCCGGGGAATCGAGATCATTCAGGAAAGCGTCGAGCGCATACGCCGGATCGTAAGCCAGTTGCTGGAGTTCACAGGCAAGCGTTCCAGTGGGCCAGACTTCTCAGAGCTGGACCTGCAATCCATTCTGGAACGTATCGTGGCGCTCAATCGGAAATTCTTTGAGAAAGAGGGGATGTCCATTGAACTGGACGTTGACGAGCTCCCTCCGGTTCACGGGAGCAAGGACCAGCTTGAGCAGGTCTTCATGAACCTGACACTTAACGCGCAAGCCGCCATGTCTCGCAACGGCGTGCTGAAAATCAGCGCCCGCGCAGAAGGCGACCATGTTGTGATCCAGTTCCGCGACAATGGAGCCGGAATTCCTCCCGACCAGATTGACCGGATCTTCGATCCCTTCTACTCCACCAAAGCGAACGGCACCGGGCTGGGCCTGTTCGTGTCATATGGCATTATCGAAGGGCATCACGGCAAGATCGAAGCGGAAAGTGAGGTGAATGTCGGGACGACATTCACCATTCACCTCCCGATCAGCGAACCTGCAAAACGCGCGTAAGGCCGCGTGTTATTGCGGCCTCCACTGCGCCTGAAACTCCTGAGCAGTCAGGTTGCCAACCGCATATGCGATCGCCTGCTCTTTCTCTACGGCAATGATGACAAGCGGACGACCGCTATCGCAGTTCACCATACGCGCGCCGACGGCCTCGGCATCACCGGCGACGACAGCCGCGTGAGACGCCATTACATCCATAACCTGTGGCAGCGCGGCGCGCACCTCCGCCCCGGCGGTCGAACAGACGCTGACCAGCAGCGTGTCGCCCAGTTCGGTTTCGGCGCGCAGAACACCCTCATCAGCCAGCGTGAAGCCCGCCAGCGCGTCCTCCAGCGGCGTGAAATCGCCCTCAGCCGGAAGCAGCGCCACTTCCTGTCCGAGCGGCGTCGTCTCGGTGACGGCTACCTCGGCGGCCGGTTCTTCAGTCTGATCGGGTTCGATGCCCGCCGTTTCGGCTTCGGCATCCTCCGCAACCTGATCATCGGAAGCAACCGCTTCGGTAGAAGCTACCGAAAGAATACCGGCATCCGTTTCCGCTGTCGCCGCAACCACCTCGGTTTCGGCAGGAAGCACGGCTTCCGGTTCGGTCTCAACCGCCGTTGGCTCTGCTTCTTCGGTCAGCGCGCCAATGCCCACCTCCGGGCTGGGTGACGGGACCACGCTCACGCCGGGCTCCGTGTTACCGCCGGCATTCTGCAACGCCAGCAGCGCAACAATCACCAGCACGATCACAATGGCAGCGACCACCGCCAGAAGGCGCAGCGCGGGCAATGACCGGCCACTGTTCTCCAGTTCGTCGTCAAGATCAGGCAAATCTTCGGCCACCGGTTCGGCCACAACGGGTTCTTCGACCGCGACCGGTTCGGGAGGCTCCGGCTCCGCCACCGGCAAAGGTTCTGTCTCGGCTTCTGAACGCGAGATGGCTTCAAGCTGATTCGAAAGCTCGACTGCGCCGGGATAGTGTGGGTTCAGCCGCAGAACATTATCGAGAGCACGTCGCGCGTCAGAGATATCGCTCACAGCGTGCGCGTAAAGCCACCAGGCATCGGCGTTCTCAGGCTCCGCCTCCAGAACGGGTTCCAGAATGGCTCTCGCCGCCCCAAGCTCGTCCGCTTCAATCAGTCGATATGCCTTGGATAGGCTCTCGCTTGTCGCACTGCTGCTCATGTAGCCGGTCTCCCTGGTGTAGAGGCATGCGTTAGATCGTGTTCCAGCACCGCACTTGTCAGCGCCCGCAGAGGTGCGGGCGAACGTTATAGAATAGTTTAGGAGTAAAGTAGAATTCGCACAAATTAAGCAAATGGCCCATTCAGCGACAACAAAAAAACCCACTTCCTGTATGAAGTGGGTTGCCCTATGCCTCGGAGAGGACTCGAACCTCCACCCCCTTGCGGGGACATGGCCCTCAACCATGAGCGTCTGCCAATTCCGCCACCGAGGCTTGCCACGATGAATTATACCTGTGCACCCTTGAGTGTCAATCCTTTTATAGGCAACTTTCTTCGGGTAGGATAATCAATCTCAGCGGCGTGTCACCGTGCAAAACCATCTGATTCAATATACGCGAAGGAACAGCAGCTAACATGCGAATCGCTCTTGATGCCATGGGAAGCGATGCCTGTCCCGGCCCGGATGTCGCGGGCGCGGTGCTGGCCGCTCGTGAATATGGCGACACCATCGTGCTGATCGGCGACCGTGACCGCGTGCAGGCGGAACTGGCGCGCCATGACACGCGCGGCCTCAATCTGGAAATCGTCCACGCGCCAGAGGCCATCACGATGAGCGATTCGCCCGCCATAGCCGGAAAAAGCAAGCGCCAGTCTTCGATGCACACCGGCATGAACCTCGTCAAGACAGGAGACGCTGACGCGTTTGTGACCGCCGGCAACACCGGGGCTGCGCTCGTCATCGCGACGGTACACACGTTACACCGCATCGAGCACGTGAAGCGCCCTGCCCTCAGCAGCATCATCAATTTTGGCTACGACACAGTCATCATGCTCGACATCGGCGCTAATGCCGACTCGCGCCCCGAATTCCTCGAACAATTCGCCATCATGGGCGCGCTATATGCCAAGCACGCACTCGGACAGGAAAACCCGCGCGTCGCGTTGCTTTCCAATGGCGAGGAGGCAGGCAAAGGCAGCGAACTTGTACGCGACGCAGCGGCCCGCCTGTCGAAATTACCATTGAACTTCATCGGCAACGTCGAACCAAAGGAAGTCATGCGCGGCGCGGCGGATGTGGTTGTCACGGACGGTTTTACCGGCAACATCTTCATCAAAACGGCGGAAGCAACACTGAGCATGATGTTCCGGCTGCTGCGCGACGAAATCAAAAGCAATGTGTTAACTATGACAGGCGGTGTGTTAGCTAAACCGGCGTTTCGACGCGCGTTCCATCGCGTCGATCCGGCGGAAATTGGCGGCGCGCCACTTCTGGGCGTTGATGGGGTTGTCATTGTTGGCCATGGAAGCTCCGACGCACGCGCCGTTAAGAACGCGATTCGGCAAGCGCGCATGGCGGTAAGTGGAAACGTCATTCAGGCCATCAGAGACGGCCTTATACAAACAGCCAACCCGGTATAAAATCAGTCGTATCAACGATTTTAAGAAAGGAGATATGCGGCGGCGGTCGTGCCTCTCAGCAATCGCTACCGCGTCTGCAAACACCATGGAACTACTACGAAACGGTCGTCCGCGGGTTGTCATTACCGGATTGGGTGCGGTGACGGCGCTCGGCCCGGTGAAAACGCTTTGGGACAGCCTCAAAGCCGGTCGGTCCGGAATCCGCCGCATCGAAACCATTCCGATTGAGCACGTACCGGTACAAATCGGCGGCGAGGTACGTGATTTCAATCCGGAACAGTATATCGACCGCAAGGAAGCGCGGCGGATGGGCCGGGCTTCGCAGTTTGCGGTCGCGGGCGCGGCCATGGCGATTGAGGACGCCGGTTTTACACGAGAACAGATCGGCGAAATCGGTGAGCGCGTCGGCGTCGTGATCGGCTCGTCGCTTGGACCACACGAGATGGCCGAGCAGAGCACCTTCAAATACAAGACCTCCGGCTTTCGCAAGCCAAATCCGCTGTCGCTCATCAATGCGTTGCCGAACATGCCCGCCCACTACGTCAGTCGTTTTCTGCAGGCGGTTGGCCCGCTAAACGCGCCATCGACGGCCTGCGCTTCCGGCACGCAGTCAGTTGGAGAGGCCAGCGAACTGATCAAGAACGGGCGCTGCGATGTCGTCATTACCGGCGGCGTCGAATCCGTGCTCCAGGACTATGCGATTGCCGGTTTCGAAGCCATGGACGCGCTGGCAACCGGCTTCAACGACAGGCCTGAACTGGCCAGCCGGCCGTTCGACAAGAACCGCTCCGGTTTCGTCTTCAGCGAAGGTTGCGGCATCGTCGTCCTCGAAAGTCTGGCCCACGCCCTGAAGCGCGGCGCACGCATCTACGCGGAAGTGCTCGGTCATGCCTCATCGTCGGACGCCTATCACATCGCCGCGCTGGACCCCGAAGGCAAGGGCGCGGTGCGCTGCATGCGCTGGGCGCTGGAAGACGCCCATCTCAGCCCGGACAGCATCAACTATATCAACGCGCATGGCACATCGACGCCACAGAACGACGCCATGGAAACACTCGCCATCAAGCGAGTCTTTGGCGAGCAGGCGTATAACATCCCGGTCAGCTCAACCAAGAGCATGCTGGGCCACGCGCTGGGCGGCGCGGGCGCAATCGAAATCATCGCCTGCGTCATGAGTCTGGTCGAGCAGGTGCTACACCCAACGATCAACTATGAAACGCCGGATCCTGACTGCGACCTGGACTACGTGCCGAACGTAGCACGTGACGTCAAGAACCTGAAATATGTGCTGTCCAACAGCTTTGGTCTGGGCGGTCAAAACGCCTCCATCGTCCTCGGCGCGATCTAGCCTACCGGTCGTTATAGAGCAAAAAGCCCCTTCGCCAAGGAAGGGGCTTTTGATTCCGCTTTTATTTGCGGGGCCACATAACGCTAAAGATCAAGTCCAGCCGCTGCGACGAATTGCTCGTATTCCAGCAGGCCATGAGATTGCAGCAGGTCGCGCAGTTCACTGGCGCTGATGCAGTGATCTTTCGACCTGTACTCTTCGGTCAGCGCCAGTGGCTCGTCTTCAACATCCTTGCGAAGTTCCGGCAGGATCGGCAGCACCACAAAATGCCCCGCGCGCTCCACCGTGCGCCGAATCTCCTCCTCGGTCACCAGCGTATCGTGCAGCTTTTCCCCAGGGCGAATGCCGATATAACGTATCTCGATCTCGCGGTCGCCGATCAGGACTCTGGCGAGATCGTCGATGCGTATCGCCGGCATCTTACGGATATAAGTTTCGCCGGGCCGCGCTTCCAGATAGGCGCTGACGATCGATTCGACCGCTTCATCGACCGTGAGAATAAAGCGTGTCATCTCGCGGTCGGTGACGGTCACGGGGCGGCCCTCGATGATCTGGCGATGGAACAATGGCAACACCGAACCGCGCGAGCCAAGCACATTGCCAAAACGCACGCAGACAAAGCGGGTTGTAGGAATGTCGATGTTGGCGCGAATGAACAGCCGCTCCTGAATGGCTTTGGTCATGCCCATCACGCTCATCGGTTTGCACGCCTGATCGGTAGAGACGGCCAGCACGGCTTGCACGCCGGGATGCTGCTCTTTGATGGCGCGTATCAGGTTTTCAGGCCCGCGAATGTTGGTTTCGACAGCGTCGGAAGGTGAATATTCGCAGGTCGGGACATCCTTGAGCGCCGCCGAATTGATGACCAGATCAATGCCTTCCAGAGCGGAGACGACGTCCTCATAGCGGCGCAGATCGCCGGCGCGAAATTCGAGCAACTCCGCCGTGTTGATCCTTAACCTGCTATCGGGGGAGTTTGCCGCGTGAAGAAAGGCATTCCGCATTTCCTCGTGCTGTGACGCATTCCGCGAAAAGACGACAACGGCCGCTGGCCTGCCGAGTTCTCCCTGAAGCAAACGATGGACCAGCGCGCGGCCAAATGAGCCGTTGCCGCCTGTAACGAGTATGCGCTTCCCCTCAAACGGTCTGCCATTGGACGCAACCATGCGGCACTCCGCTAGCTTGTATCTACGACAACCGGACGCTGAGCGCTCATTTTACGCTGATACAAATCATTTGACTACAGTCTTCCCCCCGCCGGGCGAGTGAGCCGACTCCGTGTATAATGAGGCCAGCGCCGGCCCGGACGTTTGTCGTCATCACCGGCATACTCAACGTAATCGAACAGGACTGACGCATGATTGCCACGTTTTCAGAACGTTCCGGTCAGGACCAGGTTCAGCTAGCGGAAGACCTGCTGGCACGGCGCGACGTTAAGAAAGCGGAAGTCGCCATTGCCAGAGCGCTGCGCAATGCCGCAACGCCGGAGGAGCGCGCGAAAATCCTGACCCTCCGCGCCAGAGCAAGACTGCTTTCAGCGCGACCCGACGACGCGCTGGACGACCTCAACACCGTACAAACTCTGCGCCCGGAAGCTGCCGGGGCGCCCGATCATCTGGAACTGACCGCCGATTGCTATCTGGCTCGCTTCGAACTCGCGACCGTCGGCTTTGCCGACCGCAACGACACGGCACAGGCGCTGGCACTCTACCAGCGTATCGTCGAACAGTATCCTCAATACGAAAATCTGGGATGGGTGCGTTACCAGATGGGCCGCGCCTATCTGACTGACAACCGCGTCACCGACGCCATCGAGGCGTTTCACGATGCGCTGTTTGCCCCAAGCCATGTGGCGGCGCTGACGGCTTATTGTTTCGAACGTCTCGCCTTCGTCCATTTCTACGAAACGCGCGATCTGTTCCGCGCGCTGGCGTTTATCAATAAGGCCGTTGACACATATCCGATGCAGGAAGACCGCCGCTGGCTGGTTCAGGTGCATATCCTGCGAAGCCGTATTCTGCGCGACGCGGGCAGGCACGATCAGGGGTTGAAGGCAGCCGAAGACGCATTGCTGGCGGCCTCGGCCAACGGCGGTGAGAACAAACTCAGTCTCGCCGAAGCCCACCTGACAACGGGTGAACTGCTGCATGAAATGGAAAACCGCGAGCGCGATGTCATCGCCCACTTGCAGCAGTTTCTGCAGCTTAGCCGCAAGCCGCTCGGCGTCGACGTTACGTGGTCGCGCGTGTACGAAATGCTGGGCGACGCCTATTTCAAGACGGCGCAGTATTCGGCGGCCGCCAGCGCCTATCAGAACGCGCTGCAATTCAATCCTTATCACCCATGGGAATTGTCCCTGCTCTATCGCATCGGTCGCTGTTACTATCAGAATGGCGACTATGAGCGCAGCATTCAGACGATCCGGCAAATGCTCGATGTCGCGGCCAGAGATGGGCAGCCAGTGAGCGATTATCGGGTCTATGAGATGCTCGGCAACGCTTACTACGCCCTAAGCCGCTACGACGAAGCAACCGAAGCATACGAAATCGCGCTGAGTCTGGCCCCCGCCAACGGGGCGAATCTGGAAAATTTGCAAACGTATTACAAGCTGGCACAGGAGTTGAGACGTAACGGTAATTAACCCGTCTCCGGCCCATGCCTGAGACAGCGCAAAATGGAAATGCTGCTGTAGCCGCGCTGTTGCGGTGGAAAAGGCCGGCGACGGGGCAGATGGAGGTTGGTGTAACGTTATGAAACAACGGGTCAAAGTCATCGGTGGCGGTCTCGCCGGATCGGAAGCCGCATGGCAGCTTGCCGAACGCGGGATTGCCGTCGATTTGTATGAAATGCGCCCGGTGCAGCAAACCGGGGCGCACGTCAGCGATCGTCTGGCTGAACTGGTATGCAGCAACTCGCTCGGTTCGACGTTGGTTGACCGGGCATCCGGCCTGCTTAAGACCGAGGCTGAAATGCTGGGTTCGCTGCTGCTCCGGTGCGCCGAGCGTGCCGCCGTTCCTGCGGGGCGCGCGCTGGCAGTCGACCGCGAACTGTTTGCCGCTTCCGTAACGGAGGCCATTGAAAACCACCCGAACATCCGCCTGATCCGCGAGGAAGTGCGGGCGATTCCCGATGGGCCGACCATCATCGCTACCGGGCCGCTGACATCGCCCAGTCTGGCCGACGACATCGCCCGGATCAGCGGCGAGAAGCATCTCTACTTCTACGACGCCATCTCGCCGATTGTGACGGCCGACAGTATCAACATGGACGTGGCGTTCCGCGCCAGCCGTTACGAGCAGGGCGAAGAGGTCGAGGGCGACTACATCAACTGCCCGATGACCAAAGAAGAATACGACCGCTTCGTGGACGCGCTGCTCAAGGCGGAAACCATCGAACTGCGTGACTTCGAGCGCGAAGACCCGAAGTTTTTCGAGGGCTGCATGCCGATTGAACAACTGGCAGCACGAGGCCGCGATGCACTGGCTTTCGGGCCGATGCGCCCCGTAGGGCTGCGAGACCCGCGTACCGGAAAGCGGCCCTATGCGGTCGTCCAACTGCGCCAGGATAACCTGATCGGCACGCTCTACAATATCGTTGGTTTCCAGACCAACATGCGCTGGGGCGTGCAGAAAGAAGTGCTGCGGCTGATACCGGGCCTTGAAAACGCCGAGTTCGTCCGCATGGGCCAGCAGCACCGCAACACCTATATCAACGCCCCCGCCCTGCTGGAGCCAACCATGCAGATGCGCCGCCGCGCCGATCTCTTCTTCGCCGGGCAGATCACGGGCGTCGAAGGCTACATGGGCAATATCGCCACCGGGCTGCTCGCCGGCCTCAACATGGCGCGCTTTGTATCCGGCCTGCCGTTGTGGACGCCGCCACGAACGACGATGCTGGGCGCGCTCTGCTACTACGTGACTCACGCGGATGAAAAGGACTTTCAGCCGATGAAGGCGAACTTCGGCATTCTGCCGGAGCTGGTCCCCCCGGTGAAGGACAAGCGCGCGCGTCATGCGGCCTACGCCGAGCGTGCGCTGGCGGCGCTGCGTGACGAAATCCGGCGGCTCGATGATCCTTATCTTCACAAAGTACAGGAGGCGATAGAATCTTGAAACGGCGTGTTGCATCGTTGCTGCTGGCCCTGCTACTGAGCGCCAGCGTTATCCAGGCGCAGGACACCGGGCAGGCCGGCCATGAACTGTTCAGCGGCGAGCGCGCGCTGGAACATGTCGCCCATCACGTCGCCGGCGGCCCGATACCAACAGCGTCGGAGAACAATCTGCGCGCGGGGGATCGTATCCTGAACTATCTATCCGACCTTGGCTGGGATACCTATGAGGACTGGCATCTGCTCGACTTCGGCCCCGAAGCTGAATTGAGCGCCGCTGCCCGCCAGACGCTGGAAGACTGGGCGCCCATCGACGTCGGGCCGGCCATTAACGAGCGCCTGTCCGCGCTGGACAGCGCGCGCGTCAACTTTGACTCGGTCGTGGTTCCGGTACGCAATCTGGTTGCAACGACCGGCGAAGGGCCAACGATCATCATCGGCGCGCACTACGACTCGCGCCTCTATGCCGATAACGACCCTGATCCGGCCAACCACAGGCAGCCCGTGCCGGGCGCAAACGACGGCGGCAGCGGCGTCGGCGTCCTGCTGGAACTCGCCCGCGTCATTTCGGAGGCGTATACCCCCAACGTCGAGCTGCGTTTCGTGTTCTTCGACGCCGAAGACAACGGCCGCATCGAGCCGTTTACGCAGTTATTCGGCGGTTATGCCGGCGGCTATCTAATCGGCTCCTACCTGTACGCGACCAACCTCGACCTGCGAAATGAGAACATCCAGTACATGCTGCTGGTTGATCTCGTAGGCGACCACGACCAGCGTTTCCCGATTGAAGGTTACTCAAACCAGTTCGCGCCGGAACTGGTGCGCGATATCTGGCAGGTCGCTGCCGATCTTGGGTATGAGACTTACTTCCCGAACGAAGTCCGGGGCGCAATCACCGACGACCACGTGCCTTTCCTGCAGCGTGGCATTCCGGCGGTCGACATTATCGATCTGAATTATGACTACTGGCACACCACCAGCGACACGATCGAACAGGTCAGCGCAGACAGTCTTGAGCGTGTTGGGCGCGTGCTGGTAGCTTATCTTGAGCGGAGCGGCGCGATTACGCCGGTCAACGACTAACCATTCCGCGAGACGAACCGACCTCATGACCGACCTGGCAACGTGGATAGAACAACATGCGAACGCCCTGATCATCGCGGCCAGTGAAACGTTGTCCGGGAACGAACTGCTGCAGGCGCACGCGGTTCAGGCGGTCGAGGCGTTTTACGACGCGCTCCTGCGCTCGGCACGCACCTTCGATCCAACGCCGCTCTATACCATGCTGTTCGATTGGGTCGACGCGCGCAGTTCGCCGATGGACGAAGACACGGCCAGCCTGATGCCGGTGCTGGCGCAGTTGAAAGCCGTGACCGGCGAGCAAATCTACCGGCTGGCGCGGCCCGAAGAGGCGGCTGCCCTCTACTATGCAGCGGATACGATTTTCACCGATGCGCTCGTTTTTCTGGCGGCCATCGAAGCGGAAGACCTGCTCATCACAGCGCGCGACCAACTGAAACGCGCCGCCCGCCAGATCGAACGCCTCAATCAGGCTAAGGCCGACTTCATCGCCATCGCCGCGCACGAACTGAAAACGCCGCTCACGGTGATCGAAGGGTATACCGGAATGCTGCGCTCGGCAGGAGAAGCGCAGCACGATGAAACGCTCCTGCTGGTGGCCAACGGCATTGACACCGGCGCGCGACGCCTGCGCGAAATCGTGGAAGACCTGATCGACGTGTCGATGATCGACCTGAAAATGCTGGAACTGAATTTTCAGCCGGTCTTCCTGCACCAGATTATCGACGCGGCCGAACGCAGCGTGCAGGCGTTTGTGGCGCAGCGCCGCCAGCGGCTCGTGATCGAACGCGAGACGATTCCCACCGAACCCATCGTGGCCGACCCGGAACGCCTGCTTCAGGCCATCAATAAACTGCTGGTGAACGCGATCAAATACACGCCCGATGAAGGCCAGATCGTGCTCACCGCGCGCTTGCTGCCCGGCTTTATCGACCTGATGGTGGCCGATTCAGGGGTTGGCATTGACC
Organism: Chloroflexota bacterium; assembly: GCA_003242205.1. GTDB lineage: Bacteria > Chloroflexota > Anaerolineae > Aggregatilineales > Phototrophicaceae > ZC4RG36. The sequence goes on from QGUR01000086.1 coordinate 11,092, forward strand.
CGCGCCGCCTGCCGCACATTTTCGATGCGTTCTCGGCGTCGGCGGATGTCAGCCGGCATTCCAGCGGCAAGGTCAAATTTCAGGGCAGCGGGCCGGGGTTGGGCCTGCCAATCGCCAAAGGCATCATCGAAGCTCATGGCGGTTCGATTTGGGCGGAAAGTCCCGGTTATAATGAGCACACCTGCCCCGGCGCGACATTTCACATCATGCTACCGCTGCGCGACGAAGCGCCCCAGCAGGCCGAAACAGTACCCTTGCCTAAGGACGAGAGAGCTTGACTCCACCAGCAGCAGAGAGAATACGCACGCTTCCACCTTACCCGTTCGCGGTGCTGAACCAGCGCGTGCGCGCGCTCCAGCAGGCAGGTAAGGACATCATTCGGCTCGACATCGGCAGCCCCGATATGCCGCCACCTGAGGCCGTGACCGAAACGCTGTACGCGTCGGCGCAACGCCCGGACCGGCATGGATACGCGGGCTATAAAGGCACCGCCGGTTTCCGGGAAGCCATCGCCGCATATTATCAACGTCGTTTCGGCGTAACGCTTGATCCGGAAACCGAAGTGCTGCCTCTGCTTGGAAGCAAGGAAGGCATCGTCAATCTGGCACTGGCGTACATCAGTCCGGGAGACGTGGTACTGACGCCAGCCATAAGCTATCCGGCCTACGCTGCCGGCGCGCATCTGGCAGGTGGCGAGGCCATTTTCCTGCCCGTTTCCGAAAAGGACGGCTATCTACCGGATTTCACGGCCATTCGCCCGGCAGACGCGGCGCGGGCCAAACTGCTGTGGGTGAACTACCCCAACAATCCCACGGGCAGTGTCGCCGATCTGGACTTTTACACGCAGGCGGTCGAATTCTGTCGCCGAAACAACCTCATTCTGGCGTCGGACAATCCGTATGTCGATGTCACCTTCGACGGCTATGTCGCGCCAAGCGCTCTCCAGGCCGATGGCGCTAAAGACTGCGCCGTCGAATTCATGTCGTTCTCCAAAACGTATAATATGGCTGGCTGGCGGCTGGGCGCGGCCGTTGGCAACGCCGAAGCCATTCGCAACCTGCTGGTTGTCAAAAGCAACGTCGATAGCGGCCATTTCCACGCCGTTTACGATGCAGGCATCGTCGCCTTGCAAACGCCACAAGCGTGGATTGACGAGCGCAATGGCATCTACCAGCGGCGGCGCGACCGTATTCTCGCCGTGCTACCGGAAATTGGCCTGAAGGCATACAAACCGGCCGGATCGCTGTACGTCTGGGCCCGTGTCGAAGACGGCGATGGCGGCGCTTATGCCGAAGCAGCGCTGGAAGCGGCCTCTGTCGTCATCGCTCCGGGCCTGATCTACGGCGAAGCCGGCAGACAATATCTGCGTTTCAGCGTCGGCGTGCCGGATGACCATCTGGACGAAGCGCTGGAACGGCTGAAACGATGGTTCGCTTCGAGAGCATAACCTGCCGCATCATGCGGCGATTAAATTGAACTGAATGAAGAAGGCATGCCCGAATATTTGATTTCTGACCCCGGCCCGGAACGCGCCTTTCTGGTGGGCGCGCAGGAACGTTCGAGCCGCCCGTTGTTAAGTCTGGAAGACTCGCTTGATGAACTGGCGCTGCTGGCGGAAACCGCCGGCATGGAGGTTGTCGGGCGGGCTACCCAGATTCTGTCGTCGATTGACCCGGCGACCTATATCGGTTCGGGCAAAGTCGAGGAAATTCGGGAAGCGCTGATCGCCACCGGCGCGCAGGTGGTTATTTTCGACGACGAGCTTTCACCGCGCCACCAGCGCGAACTCGAAAAACGCTTCGGCGAGGACATCAAACTGCTCGACCGTTCAGCGCTGATTCTCGACATCTTCGCCCAGCACGCGAGAACGCGCGAGGGCGCATTGCAGGTCGAACTGGCACAGTATGAGTATCGCCTGCCCCGGCTGACGCGACAGTGGACGCATCTGGCGCGACAAGCGGGCGGCGCGGCTGGCCGCGGCGGAACCGGCGGCGTCGGTCTACGCGGCCCCGGCGAAACGCAGCTTGAAGTCGACCGCCGCGATATCCGGCGGCGCATCAGCAGGTTACGCAAGGAACTGGAGCACGTGCGCGAACACCGCGCCCGCCACCGGGCGCAGCGCGAGCGCTCTGGCGTGCCGCTGGTGGCGCTGGTCGGCTATACCAACGCGGGCAAGTCGACGCTGCTGCGCGCATTAACGGACACCGATGTCTATATTGCCGACCAGCTTTTCGCAACGCTTGACCCGACCACGCGCCGGATCGAGCTTCCCGGTGGGCGCAACGTCCTGCTGACGGATACGGTCGGTTTCATTCAAAAGCTACCGACGACGCTGATCGCCGCATTCCGCGCGACGCTCGAGGAAATCACCGAAGCTGATCTGCTGCTGCACGTGGTCGATATCACGCATCCGAACGTCCTACAGCACATCGAAACGGTTGAGGACACGCTGGCCGAAATCGAAATGCCGGCGACGCCCCGGATTCTGGCACTAAACAAGATCGACCTGCTGCCGGACGACGCCGAACTGCCGCAGATCGAACTTGGCCCGCACTACGTCGCGCAGGTGCGCATCAGCGCCGAGCAAGGCACTGGTCTGGAAACGCTCGGCGAAACGATCGACCGCGCGCTGGCGGCCAGTCTCTACCGGGTGAAGCTGCTTCTGCCCTACGAGCGCGGCGATCTCCTTTCCTATCTGTACGAAAATGCCTCGGTCGAAGACTCGACGTCGACCGACGAGGGTGTACTCCTGAAGGTTCAATTGCCCGCGGCGCTATATGAGCGCTTTAAAGACTACCGCGTGGCGAGGTAATCATGTTTCGACGCATCGACCGTTCGCAAATGCTGGCGCGGTTCATCGAACGGCTTTCAGCGACCATGGCCCGGCAGCGCGGGTTGCCGGTGGTGGTCGGCGTGCTGCTGGTCATCATCAGTTTTGTCATCTCGCTGGTTAATCTGGCAGCCAATTCGCCAGCGCTGGACCTGCTATGGTCGATCACACATCACACCGGCATTATCCTTGCACTCGTCGGCTTTCTGCTGGTAGAACCACTGGGACGCTAACACTAACCGCTGCACCATGACCATCGACTATCGACCGCTGCATACCGTCGAAGAACTGGAACAGGTCGTCAATCTCGAAATCGCCGTCTGGGGCCTCGACCCACGCGACGCCGTACCCATGAACCTGATGCGGCCAATCAGCGCGCATGGCGGTCTGGTGCTGGGCGCGTTCGAAGGCGAGACGATGGTCGGCATGTCGCTCGCCTTCCCGGCCCGGGTCGACGGCAAGTGGGTGCTGTGGTCGCACATGACCGCCGTAGCGCGCGATCACCAGCGACGCGGTATCGGCTTTGGGCTGAAGCAGGCGCAGCGACAGTGGGCGCTGGCCCACGGCTATAACGAAATCCGCTGGACGTTCGACCCGTTCCAACCGGGCAACGCGAACTTCAACCTGCGACAGCTTGGCGCGTCGGCCAACACGTATCTGGTGGAATATTACGGCGTGATGCGCGATGCCATCAACGGCAGTATCGCGCCAGACCGGATTGAGGCCGTCTGGAAACTGAAAGACAGGCGAGTCGCGGCGCTGGCGGAGGGAGCGAACGCCGTCGCCTTTCGCGGCCAGCCAGCGCCAGAGGCCTTCATGCTCACGCGCGACGCCGAGGGCAATCCGCTGCTGAGGCAGGATTACGACCGTGACGGGAAATGGCGTTTCATCCAGATTCCCGAATCGACTGCCGGGCTAAGCCGCGAACGCGCACGCGCCTGGCGACAGGCCCTGCGAAGCGCGCTCCGGGACAGCTTCGCGCAAGGCTACGTGGCCGTCGACTTCGTTCGCAGCGGCGACCGGGCCTTTTACGCGCTGCGGCGGTCGCCCATCTGGTTCCTCTATGTCCTGCGGTGCGGCGACGATTCGCTGTATACCGGGATCACGCCCAATGTCGAGGCGCGATTACGCAAACATCAGGCAGGGCGAGGAGCCGCGTATACGGCCAGCAGACGCCCGGTTTCGCTGCTCGGCGTGTGGCAGTACCCCGACCGCCGGACAGCCCTGAAGGCCGAACTGGCATTCAAAAAACTGCCGCGCGCTTCCAAGCTGGCTCAGATCGAATCGCGCCAACCATTCCTTCAGGGCCATTGGGTCGAAGGTTAAATTGTCGCGCTTTCGTTGTCATTCTATGCGTTAGCGCAGTAAGATATGCGCGCGCGGATATTTTTACTATACAGACGGAGGTATGTTTAGGCATGAAGCGCGTGTTAAGTGTTCTGTTGGTTTTCGTTTTCGCCCTGTCCGCTCTTAGTGTTGTTGCACAGGAAGCCACGCCAGAGGCAACTGAAACGCCCGAAGCGTTCAGCTCCATTCCGCCCGCACTGGCCGAACTGGCCGCCAGTGGTGAGTGGGAACTGCCCGATCTTGGTGGTCGCGAAGTAACGATCGCAGTTGAAAACGCCTACCTGCCTTTCAACTTCATCGATCAGGTCACTGGTGAACCGGCAGGCTGGGACTACGACGTGTTGAACGAGCTGGGCAAGCGCCTCAATTTC
>QGUR01000087.1 GCA_003242205.1 Chloroflexota bacterium
GCCATGCCCGATGCGCGTCAGGATCGTAGCGTCCGGGCTGCACGCGGCACGGACCGGCGCGACCGGCCCAACGACTTCGGCCACGCAGGGGATAGCGGACCACACGATGGCGTCATCGTCGACTGGCATCATCGGCTGAACAGCGCTCTGCGGAACCCAACCTTCAGGCAGGCGGAACCTGCCGCCCGCGCTGTCGACGATGCGAACGACGCTGTCGGGCCACAATCTGCTGTAGAACCTCCCGGATGGGTTGCTCAGTTCAACCGGCTTTAATACGCGTCCTCGCGGTGTGGCTTGTCCGGCAGCCTGCCACAGTGGGGCGGGGATGTGGGCAGCCGCCAGAGTTACCCCGGCGAGTTGCAGAAAAGACCGCCTTGTAAGCGTCATCACAGGTCTCTCCCGGCGCGCACGCGCACCGTTTGTCTGTGGATGCGATCCGGTGGCTGCAAAGTTCCGTTGATGTCGATGGCGCGCACGCTGATCTGGTAATCGCCCGGCTCCGGCGCGGGCCACTCGACTTGCCAGCGCACCCACGACCCCGGTTCTCCCGGTTCGAACGGTACGGGAGTCCACGGGCCGCCATCGACACTCAGTTCAACCGTTGCGATATCGCGCAACCCGGCAAAGGCGTAACCCGCCAGTCGCACCGGCGTGCCAACGATTTGCAGTGGATGTGGATCGGTAATCGCTGCCACGGTTGGCGCTTCGCCGGAAAGTGACCAGCCACGCTGTTCCCACAGGCCGCCATCGCCCGGTGTATCCCACAGTTCGATGCGCTCGATCCAGCGTGGCTGTTTGTGATCGACCAGTCCCGGAATGATCAGCCGCGCAGGGAAACCGTGTTCGGCGGCCAACCGCTCACCGTTCATGCCATAGGCCACCAGCCCGCGGCGCAGGTCGCTGTAGCGCACGACGGTTCTATGGCCGTCCGCCGCTTCCAGCCGGGCATAAGCGACTCTGGAGTCCACGGTCAACTCATCCAGAAGCAGCGCCAGCGGGACACCGGTCCAGCGCGCATGCCCGATGCGCTCACCGCCCGGCGGGTTGGCCGCGCAGACGATCGTGCAGGCGATTTCACGGGATGGCAGCGCCAATAGATCGTCGTAGGACAGACTTAGCGGGTGGCGCGTCATGCCGCCGATGGACAGCGACCAAAATTCCACCCGCAGGTCCGGCGGGCGTGTGTAGACCCGGAAAAGACGCTCGCCGGGCGCGATAAGCGGCTCCGGCGATTTTGCGGCGCGCACGCCGGCCAGGCTGGTCAAAAACTCACGGCGGGAAAGGGGCACAATAACGCTCCATTTATAGCCGGTATTTTAATATTTCATGTAATTCAGTGGGCAGGAAACGACCGGGCTGGCAATTGCGCCCGGCTGGCTTGCAAACTGCTAAGGTGAGATGAGGCGCGTTAGCGCCGGGTTGCGGCAGCCTCAATGCATTTCACGCCGCTCGCGCCGACGATGGCGCCATGCCGGATGCCGGCGGGGATTTCCACACGGTCGCCCGCGCGCAGGCGAACGCGCTGGTTGCTATCGGGCAGGGTGACTTCGAGCTGGCCCTCAACGACGTAAACGATTTTGGTATAGCCATGGCTTCTAACAGCGTAGCGGTGGTTCGGGGCGTTGTCCCATTGGTAAGGGCGAAGACCCTCTTTCTGCATTTGCCGGGTGATGACCGAGGTTGTCGGGTGTTGCCCGCCGCTCCAGCGGATCACACGCACAGCCGCTTGTTCAATTGCCATAGATGTACCTCTATTTTTCGGACGATTAGCGCGCCTTATGGCGAGCAGCGGCGCATTGTAACGCCGCTTCGACGATTAATGCAAGAGCAGTTCCTTTTCCATCATCCAGCAGGGTTCATTGACCCACTGCATGCGCCCCTCGTGGTCGCGATAACGCCACTGACCCGGGTCGTCCTTGAATATCCGGTAGCCGAGTCGTTCGTACAGGCGTCGGGCGTCATGGTTCTCTTTGGCGACGGCGATGGTTGCCCAGCGAAAGCCACGCTCCAGCGCCAGCGCTTCTGCTTCTTCCATCAGAGCGGTGCCGATGCCATGACCGCGAAACATCTCCATAACGCGAAAGGCGTACAAATAGACACGCTCTACGCCGTCGGCGATTTCGCGGTCGGCGCTGTGAAGCTGCATGAAAAGCTGGCCGATGGGAAAACCGTTGCAATCGGCGACCAGCATCAGGCGGCGGCCCAGTTGCTGTTCGCGGAAAGCGCGCCGGAACAGGGTGCGGTAGTGAGTGTACTGCCCGTACCATTCCAGCTTGGGCAAATCCTCGCGCACGGCGAGGCGCAAGTGGATACGTAGATCGAGCGACAGGGTGGGAAGGTCACGCGCCGTCATCACATATTCCCTCCGCCAACATGCGGTTCAAGAGCGCTTCTTCGCCCGGCAGATCGGTCACTTCTCCGTCGAGCCGCGCCGCCCGCAAGCGTTCCAGAATGCGCCCGTAGCAAGGGCCGGGCCGGAGGCCGCGGGCTTTCAGCGCATTGCCGTCGATGGCCGGGCGCTGCGAGCGCCACTCGGTGACGTACCTCGCCAGCCGTTCACGCACCAGCGTTTCGTCACAGACCAGCCACGCGACATATAGCGCCGTGTCGGATGCATGGCGCAGCAGCGCGTCGATCTGGCTGGGCCGGGCATCAGGCGAGCGCAACAGATCCGAATTCTGCGCCAGCCGCGCTGCCGCCAGCATCGACTCGGCCAGCGTTTTCGGCATCAGCAGACGTTCGTTCAGCGCGGGCAGTTGTTCGACCGGAATGCCAATCGCCAGTAAATGCCAGTATAAAGCGGAAGTCGAAAGCTGCACGCCATCCCACGGCGGTTTTTGCTTGCGCGCCATCTGGAATCGTTCGGCCATTCGCTCGTCAACCCGGAATGCCGGATGGATCGCTTCGAGCAGGCCAAGCTTCTGCAGGCGCAGAAAACCGCGCTCCGGCTCATGCTCCTGCAACAGCAGGTCGAGTTCGTTGCGAACGCGCTCGCCCGTGATGCGCCGCAGCATCGGCAAGGCGGTTTGCATCAGTTCCAGCGTGCGTGGCTCAATCGTGAAGCCCAGACGATGCTCGAAGCGCACGGCACGGATCATGCGCGTTGGGTCGTCGACGAAGCTGAGGTTGTGCAGCACGGCGATTCGCTTTTCGCGCAGGTCGCGCACGCCGCCGAAAAAGTCGAGTACACGCCCGGAAGCCGCTTCCGGGCTGAGCTGCACTGCCAGCGTGTTGATTGTGAAGTCACGCCGCGCCAGATCGAGTTTGATCGACCCGCGGTAAACGGTGGGCAGCGCGGTTGGATGCTCGTAAAACTCGTTGCGCGCCGTGGCGAAATCCACGTGATCGGGCAATGTGCCGGGTTCGACGCCGAGCGCTGCCGCGACATCGTCGGTCAGCGTCCATTTGGCCGTGCCGAAGGGGCGGAAACTGCTCACCGTGCCGCCGTACTGCTCGCTCAGCGAGCGCGCCAGCGCGATGGCGTCGCCTTCGACGACGAAATCGACATCGAAGTTAGGCCGTTCGAGCAGCAGGTCACGCACGACGCCGCCGACCAGATAGATGGCGACGTCATTCGTCTGAGCGTGGCGGGCAATCGTCTGGATCAGGTTTTCAACCGGCTTGCCGAGCACGTCGCCGATTTCGGCCATGGTCAGCGCGTTTTCGCCGGGCGCGCGCCTGCCGGGATGCTGGCTGGCCCAGTGTTTGATGAGGTCGGTACGGGTGACCACGCCGATTAACCGGTTGCTGTCATCGACCACGGGAATCTGGCCCCAGCCGCTATCAACCATCGTCTGTTCGAGCACGCCGACCGAGTCGTCGGGGCGCAGCGTCACTTCGCCTGCCGTCATCACCTCGTGAACTTTGACATTGCCGAGGCCATGTTCCATGGCGCGGTCGGCGTCGCGCCGCGTGAGCAACCCTACAACACGCCCATCTTGAACGACCGGAAAGCCTTCGTGACCGATGCGGCGCATTTTGCGAATAACCTGAGCCAGCGTCTTGTCGGCCTCCAGCGTTTGAACGCCATATGACATGAGGTCGCGCACATGGACGGCGGGCTGGATTGACCGGGCGATAATGTCCCACAGTTTGTCCAGCGTTTCTTCAAATGTCATGTCGTGGATGCTGGCGGCAGCCGCGCGTTCGTGGCCACCGCCGCCAAAATGGCGGGCTACCTCACCCACGTTGATCGCGTCGTCCGTTGCCCGGCAGACGAGATGCAGCGCGCCCGGCATCTCGACCAGAACGAACAGCCCGGTTGGATCGAGCATTTCGCGCAGGCGATGGGCAACACCGGCGACCTCGTTGACATATTCATCAATGCGGGCCGCCGCGACGATGATCGGGTAGCCGTCGATGACGCGGGTTTCCGATTGGGTGAGCAGAGCTTCGAATAAGCGCTGCTGTTCTTCGTTGAGCGGCGGTTCGAGGAAACGGCGGACCGTATCAAGCACGGCGTGGTGCTCCACAGTCCACGCGGCGGCGCGCAGGTCGCGGGCGGTCGTGCCGCCATAGGTGAGCGAACCCGTGTCTTCGTAAATGCCGAGCGCCAGCAGGGTGGCTTCCAGGCTCGAAACCTGAATGCCGCGAGCCTGCATCTGTTCGACCAGCAGCGTCGTTGTCGAGCCGATGACCTCGCCGGTCAGTGTGTAGCGCGGGTCGGGCTTGCTCTTGACCGGATGGTGGTCGATGACGTAGACCGGGACATGTTGCGGTAGGCCCTTGATTTGTGGCAGGCGCTGCGTGTCGACCAGCGTGATCGCTTCAACGTTTTCGAAATCAATATCGGCGCGCCGCGCGAACGGCAGACCGCTGACGTAGAGCGCCAGAAATGCCGCCACGTTGCGGTTCAGTTGTTCGGGCAGCACCGGAATGGCCTCGGGATCGAGTTTGTGCGCCGCCAACAGCGCGGCCAGAGCATCGAAATCGGCGTTTTCGTGGGTGAGAATGATCCGCACGGCAGTCTCGCGTTGGGCAATCAGACCGCGTCCATCATAGTCCAGTGGCGGCAAAAACGTCAACGCAGCCGGCTAACCTTGAATGTCAACCCGATTGCGCTGCTGCGGGCCAGCCATCTTCGGTAAATGAAACCTGTAGTTCTTCAACGGCGAGGTAGCGAATAGGCACGGCGTAGAGATCGATGACGAAGTCGCTGTGTGCGGCAATTGCGTCGTAGCCGGCGGTGTTCGTCCAGGCGAACAGCGCCGAATCGATGCGGCCATCCTTCAGCGCGGGCGCAACGGTTTCCGGAGCCAGTTCGACCAGCGTGACGTTCAGCCCGATGCCACGCAGCGCGGCGGCGACGGCGTCCAGACCGGGGGTAACGGTGTAACCGAGAGTCAGGTCGAAACCGTCGGGCCAGCCGGCATTGGCCAATGACTGCCGCACCGCGGACAGATTGGCATTTTCGACCGAAACGGGTTCCAGACCGGCAATGCCGCTAGCCTGAGCCAGCGCGGTGGCGTCGAGGGAAGCGCGTACGGCTTCAGCGACCGCCGGGCTATCAAGCGGAGGGCGTCGCGTTGCCAGCGCCAGACTGATGGTGGGCATGACCGGCGATTGCTGCCAGCCGGATGCCGCGCCCAGCCCGGCGACGATATCATAGTGCGCCAAAATCGCCCCGGCCTGTGGCGGCTCGTCCAGAATGACGATTTCAGCGTCCGGGTTTGCTGCCCGTACTGCGCTGGCAAAGGCTGCCGCTTCCGGACTGAGGGCATAGCGAACCGGCGCGGGCGTCGCGGTTATGGCGGCGACTTCACTCGTCTCGACGGGGGCGAAAGCGGGCAGCGGCGTCGCTTCCGGTTCGCATGCCGCGAGCAGCCATGCCAGCAGCCAGGCGCGTGCCAGAACGCCGCACCGCGACAATCGGTTCTGCGTCATTTGCCCGAACAGGTCAGCCGGCTGCAGGGACCCACGGGCCGACCAGACCGCGCTGCCACATGCTGATCGAAACAAAGACATTAAAGATCGCCAGCATGGCAAATGCCAGCGCGGCGTGGCGGTCGTCGCGCCCGCGCAACATGCTGAACAATCCGGGCATGATCACCATCAGCCAGACCATGTAGAGAAAATAGATGGTCGTGCGCTCGACGCGCAGGCCCTGAACGAACATGATGATGCCGACAAGCAGTACCGCCCCTGCCAGTATGGCGCTGGTAGCGACAGCGCCCCAGAACTGGCCGGAAATGGAGCGGTTGGTGGCCGCCATCGAGGCGCTCCAGATGCCGAGCGCGAGCGAGAACAGGATATGGGCGTTAAACAGGATGCCGTGGAGGTCGTTAAGGGTCATGGACGGTTTCTACTCTGGGAACCGGGACAAACACATGCGCGGGATTGTAACGCAAGCGCGGGCGCAGGGTTAGCGATCTGGCCTTATGAATCGAAGTTGAACCGGGTTTTTACATGCGGGATCATGTTGTGCCGGTTCCAGCCTGCGCCACGTGACTGGCGCAGGCTGGTGCATGCGTCTACGGCTTCATGCGGAAATCGTAGATAGCGGGCAGCGGATGTTCGCGCCGCGCTCTTTCCAGCAGCCGGTCGTCAAGCGGCAGACCTTCAGCCTGAGCTAGCTGCGCGGCGTGATAGCGATACCACAGTTCGGTCAGAATTTCATCGCCCTCGCGGTAGTCCACAATCTCAAATCCGGTGTCGAACAAGCGCCTGACGCGTTCCAGGTCTCGCACCGATAATCCCGCCTCGGCTTCCAGTAAATGCACGCGACCGTGATTGCGCGCGCTGGTCGATAAGGCGTCGAGCAGGTCGAGAAAGCTCTGAGCGCGCTTTGCGTCGATCAGCGCACGCCCGGTTTCGACGATCAGCGGCACAAGATCGGGGCGCATGGCGTGGGCTTCCAACAGTAGCGTTGCCGCTTCTTCAAGCTGCCCATTCTGCCGTGCCAGCACTGCCAGATTACGCAACGCCCACGGCGTGCGCCGCCGCGCCAGCGACGTTTGCCATGCCTGTCGCGCGCCTTCCCGGTCGCCGTCATGCAGGCGCATGATGCCGAGGTGCAGCCACGCTTCCCAACCATCGGCGTCGCCACGGGCAGCCGCCGCTTCGAGCAGATGACGCCATTCCGCCTGCACCATGATGCCGGCAACCGGCGTATCGCCATCGGTATCGGGAAAGCGACCGGTCTTCAGCAACTCGACCCAGGGCCGTTGTGCCTCGCCAATCGCTCCGCTAAAGTCCAGCCCCGGTCCGGCGAACGGCGCTTCGCCAGCGGCCTCGCGGCGCAGCGCTTCCAGTTCGCCCCAGCCTGAACCGCGATGCAGAATTTCGAGCGGCGGCAGGTCTTTCCATGCTTCGCCGCGCGCGTATTCCGCTTCGAATGCGGTTTGCGGGGCCATCCGATCGAGCTGCGTTTCGACAGCGGCGCGGGCAGCATCCCAGTCCGGGCCGTGTACCGGTTCCGGGGCTGCTTGCATCAGGCCATTGGCTTCCAGCCACGACCATTCGGCTTTTGGCGGCATCGTCGCGTAATCGAGTTGGGTCGGCATAAGGCCCGCCTGGATTTCGAGATAGGCGTGATCGGGGCCGCTGAGCCACTCCTGCCAGCGTTTGCCGCCCTGAGCAGTACCCCACAAAAACAGCTTGCGACCGCGCAGCCTGCCGGTGGATACCTGAACCAGTCCCCGGCCTTCACCATCAAGCGCAGCGATCCACGGGCGCTGCCCCTCCGGGATCAGGAAGAAATAGTCGGCGGCGCGGAGGGAGCGCGTTGTATAGGTGATGTCCTCCCCATCGACAACCGGGACCGGCACGGTTTGCAGGTCCGCAACCGACAGCGCATAGCGGTAGGCCGAGGTTGCCGGCACGAGCACGCGCACGTCGTCGCGTTCTGGTACGGCGATGTTCGACCACCAGTACATGGGCAGCGGGTGGTCGTGCGGGTTTACCAGTCGCACGCGGACATAGAGCAGTTCGGAGTTATCCGGCAGGTAGGCGTCGATCTGGTAGGCTGCCTGTCGAATGCGCTCCCATTCGTACAGGCGCAGCACCGGCATGCCATCCGGCGTCTCGACGCGCGCGGCAAACACCGGCGCAGCCGTGAACGGCGTGTGTGCAATTACGCCCATGTTCCATTCGACGCCGCCGCTGAACCAGGCGTTACGCATTGCCAGATTGGCGAACTGGAGTATGGGATTGACGTACAACAGCTCGCGTCCCGTCGGCTTGTGCAGGAGCGACCATAGCCTTCCGCCATATTCGAGCAGGAACGTCGCCCGCAGCACCTCATTTTCCAGCACGGCTACCTTGACGTCGGCCATCTGTCGCTGGCGGGTGTAGCCATCCTGCATCGTATACGGCAGATAGTCCGGCAGGTAACCGGCTTCCGGATCGCCCTCCGGCCTGCCGGAAAGCACCGGCTGGTACTGCGGCGGCTCGAAAGAAGGAAGCGGGTTTTCCGGCCCCAGCGGCGCGACCGGCATGCGCCAGGTATCGAGTCGTAATGTGCTCACGCTGATTGTCCTATTTGCAAAAGACCACAAGCCCTCACCCGGCGAAAGGGTCGGAAGCGAGGGCTGCTACTTCACTGACCCCAGCGTTATACCCGAAATCATGCGCTCCGATAGCAATATAAAGAGGAGAACCGTCGGCACGACGACGATAACCACGCCTGCGAACAACCCCGCCCAGTCGCCGGAATAGGTCATCGAGTTTTTCAGCGCGTAGAGGCTGAGCGACAAGGGCCGTTTGTCCGGGTCTTGAATGAAGATCAGGGCAAGCTGAAATTCGTTCCATAGGCCGATGAAATTGAAGATCGCCGCGGTAATAAGGCCGGGCCGGGCCAGAGGCAGCATGATTTTTCGGAATACCTGAAAATCGGTCGCGCCGTCGATGACCGCCGAATCTTCCAGTTCCTGCGGCAGGCTGCTGAAGAAACCCGTCAGGATGTAGACTGTGAACGGCACCGACAAACTGACATACACCAGAATCAGGCCCGGCATGGTATTGATAAGCTTCAGCCCGGCCAGCATGGCAAACAACGGGATAAACAGCAGCGGGTACGGAATGCCGATGCCCGCAATATAAATCATTGTCAGCAGGTTACGACCGCGGAAGCGCGCCCGGCTAAGAATGTAGGAGGCAGGCGCAGACACCAGCAGAATGAACAGCACAGACAGGCCGACAATGATCAGGCTGTTGACGAAGCTCTGCCCGACCTGTGAGTTTTCCCACACACGCTGGTAGTTCACGAATTGCGGCTCAGCCGGAATCGTGAATGGCTCGCGAAAGACTTCGCGGTTGGTTTTCAGGGAGGCCAGCACTACCCACGACAATGCGAAGATCGTGAACAGCGACCATGCGCCCAGAAACAGGTACGACGGGAGTTGTTTGAACTGAAAGTGTCCTCTGCGTCTGCGGCTGGAAGTCAGAACGTTGGCTTGCTCAAGCTGAAGTGATTGCTCGGCCATCGCTTTCCCCTAATACTGGTAGACTTCTCGACGCGTCACGCGGCGAAGAAGGAGCACGATCAGAATGACGGCCAGCAGCAGCATGACGCCAACGGCAGTCGCGTAACCCAGGCGATAGATCGGCTGACGCTGGCCAAAGCCGAGGATATACAAATACACCGCTACGGTGTAGGAGCTCGGGTTTGGCTCTAGCCCGGTGAACGAAAACGGAAACTCGAAAATCTTGAGCGCGTGAATCGCCCACAGCACCATGCCGATGGAAATCACGTCGGAAAGCAATGGCACGGTAATATGCCGGAATTGCTGAAAGTCGCTTGCGCCGTCGAGCTTGGCCGACTCATAGAAGTCGGGCGGGATTTTGTCCATGCCGGCCAGCAGCAACACCAGATAGAAGCCGACTTCAGCCCAGACAATGGCGATCATCATGGCGATGAAGATCGTGTCCGGCCCCAGCCACGGGAAGCGGGCGAGTTCCGTAAGGCCCAGCGCGGTGAACACAGCGGCGAACAGGCCCGTTCGCGGCGTATACATGTAGCCCCACAGCGTCGTCAGGGCGATGACAGCGATGATGTTCGGCAGGAAGATGATGCTGCGAAAGAATTTCTTGCCGCGAATGCCCGACGAAATCATCATCGTCATCACAAACGCCAGACCAAAAATGACCACGCCGCCGATGACGAGAATGCCGATGGTGTTGCCCATGCTGGTCCAGAAGACGCGGTCGTTAAGCAGTTCCCGGAAATTCCGCAGGCCGATAAAAACCGGTGCGGCGCCGAAGCCACTCCAGTCATACAGGCTGTAGACAAGCGCCTGCAACGTGGGAACCAGAAAGAAGAGGAAGTAGAGCGCTGTTGCGGGCAAAAGTAATAAGATAATGAAGCGGTTCGAGACTCTCATTTAGTTTCAGCCGCCTGTCTATATACGATTGGCTTAGGAACACCAGAGGGCGAGGCAATCCCCGCCCTCTGGTGTTTCAGGCGCATTAGCTCTGGGGATGTTCGGCCCAGTACTGCGCGCTCAGGGTCGCCATTTCTTCAACGTATTCTTCCGGCGTGATGGTGCCGTGCCACAGACTCATGTAGGTCGGGTACAGGATCGTGTTCAGGTATTCGCTATAAAGCGAAGCCACGCCGTCCACGTCGCCATAGGTCGTCGTCGCCGCCGCCGCGGCTGCCGCCGCATCCGCGATGATCGGGTTCCATTCGATGTACTTGTTGGTAACGCCGACGAACGCTTCATCGGTGAACTTTTGTTGAATCTCGTCGGTCATGATCGTTTGCAGGAACTTGAACGCCTCTTCAGGATGCTCAGTGTCCTTGTTGATCATGAACGCCAGCAGCAGCGCGTACACGTCGGTTGTGCTGCCTGCACCGCCTTCGATCGCCGGGAAGCTGAAGCCACCCCACTGGAAGTCTGGATCGACCGCGTTTTGCAGTTCAACTGGCAGCCACGAGCCGACCAGCTCCATCGCCGCCGTGCCGAAAGCCAGCGTGTTTTGCCCCTGCGGCCAGACGTAACCGAGCGTTTCGGGCGGAATGCAGCCACGATCCCACAGCTCGCGCGTCTTTTGTGCGGCGTCCAGCACCGCAGGGTCGCGCCACATCTCACCGGTTGGGTCTGCTGCTGCCTGTTGCAGCCAGCCCGGCCCCTTGGTGCGGGCAAGGATTTCGGTTAGATAAAAAGCTGCGTAACCGGGTTCGTTACCCTCGGCGGCAATCGGGGCATATCCGGCGGCATTGAGCGCGTCACATGCCGCGAGCAGGTCATCCCACGTCTGCGGAATTTCGAGGCCAACTTCCTCGAAGACGCGCTTGTCATACCAGAACTGGACGGTGTTATAGATGTAAGGCAACTGGTAGATCACGCCGTCGAGCGCGAACATTTCGAGCGTGCCCGGCAGGAAAACATCCGCCAGCGGTTCGTCGCGGTCGAGCGCCGGTTGTTGCAGCAGGTCGTTCAGCGGCAGCGCGAAGCCCTCGCGCATGAGACCGCCCGCAATCTGGTCGGCGTCCTGGTCCATTAGGTCGATCGTCTGGCCGCCGCTGATCGCCGTTCGCACGAGTGTCTGGTTCTGGCGACCGTTCCAGACGGCCTCGATGGTCACGCCCGGATTCTCGGCTTCGAACTTCTCAATCGCGGCCTGAATAACGCGAGCCTGGCCTTCCGTTTCATTCCACATTGACCAGTAGACAAGCGTGATCTGTTCCTGCGCGCCGACGAAACCGATGCCAAGCGTGCTTAGAATGATCAGGCTCGCCAATAAACCAATCGTGACAGACTTTTTCATCGGGTTTGCTCCTAACTATTTTCTGTCGAGCCAGCGGATTAGGCGTAAACTGCTTTTTTTCTTGCGTCCACCACCTCCTTGATACCCGTGTTCGTTAGCCAGCCACGCGGTGAGTTGGTTGGTGATTACGTCATTGAGCGGTCAAGCGAAATGACAAAATCCAGATTCGCCGGCTGGTCGGGGTTCTGGCCGTTGGCCAGCGCGCGGTGATAAGCCATCAGTTGCAACGCGGGCAAATAAGCAACGGGGCGCGCCCAGGCGGGCAGCCCAGTGTTCAGGTGCATGAAGTGATGGGTGTCGGACAGGCTCAGCCCATAGTCCTGTTCGGCCAGCGCCAGCGTCTTGGCTCCACGAGCGCGCATATCGCGCAATACCGCCGCTTCCTGTGCATGCGCTTCGTCCGAAAGCAGCCCGACGACCAGCGCTCGTTCATCGACCATCGACATAGGCCCGTGGCGAAATTCGAGCACGTGAAAGGCCTCGCTGTAGGACAGCGACATTTCTTTCATCTTCAGCATCGCTTCACAGGCGATGCCATAGAGCAGGCCGGAACCCAGGAAGAAAAAACGCTCGATGCGTTTGTCCTCGCCGAGTTGGCGTGCCAGACCGGCATAGCGATCCAGCACCGAGGCCGCGACATCCCCAAGCCTGGCCAGCCCGCCCGGATCATGCTTTCCGAGGTGCGCGACCAGCGCTTCAAGGACGATCAGCATGCTGGCGAAGGAGCGTGTTTGAGCGACGCTTTGTTCCTGAGCTTCCGGTATCACGAAAGCGACATCGGCCTGAGTTGCCAGACTGCTTTCGCCATAGCAGGTGATCGTCACGGCAGGATTGCCGGTGCGGTCCCGAAAAACCCGCACGGCTTCGAGCGTTTCGGTCGTTTCGCCAGAGCGAGATACCGTAATGAGCAGGGGTTTGTTGTGGGGCGTAAAGACGAGGTCGGGGAAGAGGGCGATTTCTGAAGCCGGGTAAGCGCGCGCATTGATTTTGAGATACTGCTGGAATAACGCCGCGCCGACCTGAGCCAGATAGTAGGTGGAGCCACATCCGGTGAAGATGATCTGATCGATCTGGTGATCGCTCAGTAACGGCTCCACAGCCTCTGCCCGGCGATGAAAGGCGTTCAGTGCTTTCTTCCACACCTCCGGCTGGCTGGTAATTTCGGCATAGCTGTGCGCGCCGGCTTCAACACTCATAATGACCCTTTCCAGATAATCCCTGCCAGCAAACCGGGCAGTGCGGTTCGTTTCAATAGCTCTTTGAGCGTACTTTTCAGGCGTAGAAACAAGCCCACTCTATTTTCGATCATAGTGACATTTTGAGCGTTCGTCAATCGAATTTACGGGTAAAACTGCACAAACACGCATGGATCTAACATAATCTGCTTGTTTTGTGATTGAATATGATTATATTTGACAACTACCGGCGCTCATGCTACATCGTAGCGACACTTAAAAGGCTGCTTCCATTCATTTTCCGGACAGGTTATGGCTAAGCAACTGACCTATTCAGGCCTAGAGCGTCGCGAACAGTTACTGCGGTTTGTTCAGGCACGCAATCGCGTCACCATCGAACAGGTATGTGCGGAGTTCGATATCAGCCCGGCAACGGCGCGGCGTGACCTGCAGGCACTGGCGGATGACGGCAAAATTCGTCGCTTTCATGGCGGTGCTATTGCCGCCAAAACCGCGCCGCCAGAGCCGCCTTTTCTGGAACGGTCGTCGGAGCAGGCCGAGGAGAAACGCCGCATCGGACAGGCTGCCGCCGGGCTTGTGCGCGATGGCGAGAGCGTTCTGCTGAGCAGCGGCACGACCGTGCTTGAGGTTGCGCGGCATCTGCGTGATCGCCGTAACCTGACCGTCGTTACGAATTCGCTGCTGGTCATGAACATGCTGGTCGATGTGCCGCATATCACCTTGATCGCTCTGGGCGGCATGCTGCGCTCGAGCGAACAGTCCTTCATCGGCCATCTGAGCGAACTGGCCCTGAATGAACTGCGTGTGAACAAGGTCATTATGGGCATTCGAGCCATTGACCTGGAGAGCGGTCTGACGAATGACTACCTTCCGGAGACACAAACCGACCGCAAGATCCTGAGCATCGGCCGGGAAATCATCCTCGTTGCCGACCATACCAAGTGCGAGCGTACGTCCAGCGTCTTCCTGGCTCCGCTGACCGTAGTCAATACGTTTGTCACCGACAGCAAGGCTCCGCCGGCGTTCCTGGAGGCGTTGCGCGAACTCGGTATCCAAGTGCTTGCTGTTTGAAAAGGATTATGAGCAATGGCAGAAATCAAACGGGACCCTAATGCGACGCCATTATTGCTGACGGACTACAAGCCGGTTTCCAAACTGGTGACTAAAGTAACGACCGTTACGCGCCCGCGCTTTCCGGTCATCGACGCCCATAACCATCTGTCGCTGCCGGGCTTCGGCGATTGGGACAAGCGCCCGGTTGCGGAATTGCTCGACATTCTCGATCGCGCCGATGTGCGCGTTTATGTCGATCTGGACGGCGGGTGGGGGGAGGATATTCTCGAAACCCACCTCGATCACTTTAAGAACGCCGCGCCGGAGCGCTTTCGAGTCTTTGGCGGCGTAGACTGGACAAAATGGGAAGAACTCGGCGACCGTTTTCCTGAATGGGCTGCCGACCGGCTGCGAAAACAGGCGGCTCGTGGTGCGGAAGGCCTGAAAATCTGGAAGCAGTTTGGCCTTCTGGTCCGCGATCATCAGGGTAACCTCGTCAGTGTCGATGACCCTCGGCTCGATCCGATCTGGGCGACGGCGGGTGAGCTGAAGCTGCCGGTCCTCATCCACATCGCCGATCCGGTGGCCTTTTTCGACCCGGTAGACAATCGCAATGAGCGCTGGGAAGAACTGCACGATCACGTCGACTGGCAATTTCCCAGCCCGCCGTTTCCCAGCTTCCTGACGGTTGTCAACGGGCTGGCGAGGCTTGTGGAGCGCCATCCGCAAACGACGTTCATCGGCGCGCATGTGGGGTGTTACGCGGAAAATCTGGAGTGGGTGGGCAACCTGCTCGACCGTTGCCCCAATTTCTACGTGGACATCAGCGAGCGCATTGGCGAGTTGGGGCGTCAGCCGTATTCGGCGCGGCGGTTCTTCCTCAAATATGCCGACCGCATCTTGTTCGGGACCGACCGCCCACCGGATGACTTCATTTATCCGGTCTACTACCGCTTCCTCGAAACCGACGACGAATATTTCGACTATGGCATCGAGGAAGTGCCGCGCCAGGGCCGGTGGCGCATTTACGGGATCTATCTGCCAGACGACGTGCTGGAAAAGGTGTACTACCGAAACGCCGAGCGCGTCATTCTGGGAAAGACAGAGTAACGCAGAACCTCATTTCTGGCCTTTTCCCCGCGGTGTGTGTGTTCGCCGTGGGGAAGAGGCAGCAGGTTGCAGCGTAAGGATTTGGGGAATAAAGCGCGGCAGCCGCTATAGGAATCCGTGTTGCTGGAAAAGTTCGACCGCCGCGCCCAGAATGCCGGTATCGCCGCCGCCTTCGCCCAGAACGATCTCGACATCCCGGAAGTTGCCGCCCGTGTTCGCTGCCAGATCGCGGAAGAAATCGCCCACAAGATAATCGAACTGCGCGCGGCAGGCGTCGAGCAGGACCTTGCCGCTCGATGCAGTGCCGCCGGTTAGTGCGATTCGGTGGGGATAGAAAATCACGCTCAGGCTTGCCAGAGTCTGCCCGATCCATGTCCCGATCTGCGGGAGGTTGCACACCGCGACCGGATCTTCTCCGCCCCCACCGCCGCGAA
>QGUR01000397.1 GCA_003242205.1 Chloroflexota bacterium
TTTTTAGGTGGGGCGTCAGTGTGTAAAAGGGTCCACGGCGGCCATCAGCGAGTATCTGCAGGCGGTGCGTCGCTGGCTCGTTCGGGCTTGGGCGTGGGGCGCGGCGCTGCTGGCGACGGTAGGGATTGCGGTCGTCGGCGTGCCATTCTACGCCGGGCAACAGGGCCTGTTGTGGACGGTGCTGCTGTTTCTGAGCGTGGCCATTGTCTTCGTGCTCGTAGCGGCGCTCTTCTATTTCTGGCCCTATATGCTGATCATGGAAACCCCGCGTGTGTATTATGCCTTTCGCAACGCCCTGTACACGGTGCTCGCGGCCCCGTTGTACGCGCTGCTGTATGTTGGGCTGAGCATCGTGTTGTTGGTGAGCTTTGATGGCCTGTCACTGCTTCTGCTGGCGGTGATTGCAGCGGTCATTCTCGCTTTTCTCAGCACCTACAGTCTGCGGGCATGGTTAGTTCACAAAGGGCTGCTTCCCGCGGATAGCAACCCGGCAGAGTGATGGAACCATGCGCCACGCCTGTCACGGATTGCGGCGGCTGGCCGTATTACCGGGAGGACAGGCTTTGTAATGCTTATACAAACTGCTGTTCTGTGCCTCTGTAAATAATGACCAATGTGCGACTTTCCCCCGTGTTTTATCCTATATATCCGGTGGACACTTAGGCAAAACGCCCAATGGCTGCGCCGGAAACGGGAACCTCAGACGGCCATCAGCGTCTGCTTCCACCCAAGAGCTGTCTTCTCCGAATAAAGCGCCTGTCACAATCTGTCATTCTGACAGCTCAGGCTGGAGGACCGTTGTCCGGGCTCCGAAGCTCGTGCAATCGCCCGTATCGTTATCCGTATTGGTCTACTCAGGGGGAGTGCAACCATGGTTACGACAATGGTTTTACCGACAGAGGCTCGTGAGCGATTGAACTCGTTCGAGATCGCGCAGGCCCAGCTCGATCAGGCTGCAGCGCTGCTGAATCTTGAACCGGCTATTCACGCTCTGCTGCGCGAGCCGATGCGCGAGTTGCATGTCACCCTGACGGTCAAGATGGATGATGGCAGCACCCGGATCTTCAAGGGATTTCGCGTGCAATACAACGATTCGCGCGGGCCGACGAAGGGCGGCATTCGTTTTCATCCCGACGAAACAATCGACACCATTCGCGCGCTCGCTGCGTGGATGACGTGGAAATGCGCGGTTGTCGACATTCCGCTTGGCGGCGGCAAGGGTGGTGTGATTTGCAACCCGAAGGAATTGTCGCTGCGCGAACTGGAGCAGTTGAGCCGCGCTTACGTCCGGCAGGTGGGGCGGATTCTCGGTCCTGAGATGGACATCCCCGCGCCTGACGTCTATACGACGCCGCAGATCATGGCATGGATGGCGGACGAGTATTCGATGCTACGCGGCCAGAACGAGTTTGGCGTCATTACGGGCAAGCCGCTTGCATTGGGCGGCTCGCAGGGGCGTGAAGATGCAACGGCGCGTGGCGGTATGTACTGCATTCGCGAAGCTGCCAAGGTGCTCGGCTTCGATACGCATGGCGCGACGATGGCGATTCAGGGCTTTGGCAACGCCGGCAGGTTCGCCGCCAAGCTGGGGCCGGAACTGCTCGGCGTGACGGTGGTCGCCGTTTCCGACTCGCGCGGCGGTATCTATAATCCGGGCGGGCTGGACGTGCAGGCGGTCATTGAGCATAAGCAGCGCACCGGTTCGGTAGTGGGTTTCCCCGGCGCTCAGCCGATATCGAATGAAGCGCTGCTGGAGCTGGACGTCGATATTCTGGTGCCGTCGGCCATGGAGAACGTCATCACCGGCTATAACGCGCCGCGCATCAAGGCCCGGATCATCGCGGAACTCGCCAACGGCCCGACCACGCCGGAAGCCGATCGCATTCTGGCCGAACGCGGCATCTATGTTATTCCTGACTTCCTGTGTAATGCCGGTGGCGTCACCGTGTCGTACTTCGAGATGGTGCAGAATGCTTACGACCGCTACTGGTCGGCGGAGACCGTACATGCCCGTCTCGACGAGAAGATGACGCGCGCCTTCCACGACGTGCATAAAAAGGCCCTTGAACTCGACGTCGATAACCGGCTGGCGGCCTATTGTGTCGCTGTTGGCCGCGTCGCCGAAGCCGTACGGCTGCGCGGCTGGGTGTAAGCGCCGCCTCTATGCGCTCGAACAAACGAAAGGACCTCAACAGGCTCGGTTCGCACGAACCGGGCCTGTTTGTTTTGCCCGGGTTGGCTGCAATTACTTGACAGCCGGCACGGCTTTTAGTTATTCTGTCGGCAGAACTTTTTATAAAGCTTTTTTAAAAGTCTTGTCGTCGAGCTTCAAGAGTAGCCTTCATGCCACCACAGCGCGCGCGCCGTTATGCCTCAGGGCAGCTCCAGCGCCAGATTGTCAGCCAGTTGAGCCGCCAGCCGTACACGCTGGCCGAACTTCAGGCCGCGACCGGGGCGAGTATGCCGACGGTTCGCCGCGCGCTGGAGGATTTGATTGAAGGCGCGTGGGTTGTGCCGGTGGGGCAGAATATGTCTACCGGCGGACGCCGCGCGACCCGCTTCGGCCTCAACGGCGAGTCCCATTTGATCATCGGCGCTCACATCGCCATCCCCGATGTCAACTGCGTCGTGCGGGCGCTCGATGGCACGTTGCTCGACCAGCAGTGCCTGACTGGGGCCAATCCTCTGCTGCCGGATGACGCTGTCGCCATCATTACGGCGTATGTCGAACAGGTGAGAAATCGCTATCCCGAACGCCAGATCCTTGGCATTGGCGTGACCACGCCGGGATACATGGACGCGGCGCGCGAGCAGATTCTGTATGTCGGTCGGGCGGAGGGCTGGCAAAACTTTCCGTTGAAAATGCGTCTCGAAGAAGTGTCCGGCCTGCCGGTGGTATTGGAAAACGACACCGACTGTCTGTTGCGCGCTGAACTGGATTATCTGGGCCAGCCGCCCGCGCGCGACCTGATCTATCTGGCCGTTCTTGACGGTGTCAAACTGAGCATGATGCTCGACGGGCAGATTTACAGCGGTTCGTTCGGCAATGCCGGCATCATTGGCCGCACCAGAATGCGCTCCACACAGCCTGACGACGCACTCTACAACCTTGAAGACGTGGCCTCGGTAGGAGCGCTATGCGCGGCGTTCGACCGGCAGTACCGCCAGTTGAACGGGGCCGGGCCGGAACTCGAACAGATCACCGCGATTGCGGAACGTGAAGTGAAATTCGCGGCGATTTTGGCCGCCGCCGCCCGCGGCGAACCGGTGACGAACGCGCTGGTCAATCGGTTCTTTGACGATCTTTCTCTGGCGCTGGCCAATATTATCTTCGTGTTGCAGCCGCTGGTGCTGATCGTCGGCGGGCAGTTATGCAACATGCCGGTGGAACTGCGCGGCCGCTTCGAAAACGCCGTACGGGAACACCTGCCGCCCTTGCTTCGCAACCATCTGTCGGTGCGTTATGCCGCGCTGACAGGCCGGTTTGCTCCTGCCAGCGGCGCGGCGCAGTGGTTTCTCAAACATGCTATCCAGTCGGGCATCGCCTTTGAATTACCGCCAGGACAGTCGTC
>QGUR01000088.1 GCA_003242205.1 Chloroflexota bacterium
TTTATGTTTTATACCTTTTTGCCTTAAGGGTTTTTTATAGGATTTAAATGTTGGTTTTCTTTTTTCCGGCATTATCCATTATCTGGAGGGCTTATCATGCTTTACATGCCTCGTGAAGAGGGTCAGGGCCTGGTCGAATATGCGCTGATCCTCGTCCTGGTCGCGGTCGTCGTGATCGTGATCCTTGCTCTGCTCGGGCCGGCGATCGGCAACGTTTTCTCAGATATTGTCGAAGCGCTTTAGTCTTGGCCCCATGGGGATGGCCGCCAGGTCATCCCCCTTTTTTTGCCCTCGCTTTGCTTTCCCATTCAATTAAGAAATAGCATTGGCTTTAATCAGGTTCTCCTTTGAACGTAACCTGTCGCTGTGGCGGTGTTGTCGTATACTAAGGAAATCTTTTGGGCCGGGTGTAGTTGGATGAGTTGATATGAGACACCAACGCGACGCGCTGAAGACGGCGATTAACCTGGGGATGGTGAACGCCGCGCTCAATGCGCTCGTTTCGATTGCGGAAATGTTCGTTGAGCGAGGTGATACAGAGCGCGCCGCGAATATTCTTGCGCTGGTTCTGTGTTACCCGATGAGCCAGCGGACGGGTAAACGCGCCCGCGAACTTTTCAGCGATCTGGAGCAGACTGTTTGCCCGCGGGTTATCGCAGATGCCAGGTCGCGCGCCGAGCTACTGACGCTAGACGACCTGGCATCCGAGGTGCTTGCCGAAACGGCAAACGAATAGGCGACGCCGCGATGCCTGACCGCGGCATTGCCGGCTAGGACGTTTTTTCCTTTGCTTCCTCTGCTTCTGCTGCTTCAACCTTATCCGGCGTTCCATCGGGTTCTGGCTGGAGTTGCTCCAGCGGTGTGCCGGTAGCAGCCTGCATCAGCAGTGTCAGCCGCGTTGCCATTGATGCCGGATCGGGGTGAAGACCTTCCTGCAACAGCGCCGTTTCAAAAATCTGCTCGATCACCATGTCTACGGAAGCGCGTGGCGCTGACGATAGCATCCGGCTCAGGTTGTGCAGCAATGGATGACGCGAGTTTAGCTCCATGATCCTGACCGGGAGCTCGTACTCGCGGTCGAGCAGACGCTGAATGCGATACATATTCCGGTTCGGGTCGCTCTCGTTGCTGACCAGCCGCGCCGGGCTGTCGACAAGATTCCGGCTTTCGCGCACTTCCTGAACGCGATCTCCCAGTACTTCGGCGAAGCGCTGGCGCAGGGCGTTGAAGGCATCTTCAGGGAGTGCCTCGCGCTGTTGCGGCGCTGTCTCTTTCGGCGTTTCGCCGATATCGCGCAGGTCAATGTCGGCCTCATCGACATTGCGCAGCTTATGGCCATCGAACTCCCTCAGGCCCATGAGCATAATCGGATCGACCGGGTCGGTGAGATACAGCACTTCGATGCCGCGCTGGCGAAATGCGTCCAGATGCGGGCTGCGCGCCGCGCTGGTTATGTCTTCGCCGAGGATGTAATAGATGTCCTTCTGGTTGCGCGCCATGCGTTGCACGTATTCGGCCAACGAAATCGGCTCGTCGCTGCGGGTTGTGCGGAAGAACAGCAACGGCTCCAGATCTTCACGGTCGCCCGGACTGATCGCCAGCCCCTGCTTGATGAAGCGGCCGAATTTATCGTAGATTTTCAGATACGTCTCGCGTTTGTTCTTTGCCAGTCGTTTGAATTCGCTGAGTACCTTATTTGTCAGCGTTTTCTTGAGATTGGCAATCACGCGGGTTGTCTGGATGTTTTCGCGGCTGACGCTGAGCGGCAGGTCCTCGCTGTCGACGACGCCCTGCATGAATTGCAGATATTCGGGCAGCAGTTCGGTCGTGTATTCCTGAATCAGCACCTTGCGCGCGTATAGTTTCAGGCCCGGCTCGCGACGCAGTCCGATCAGATTCGGCTCGGCGCTCGAAGGCACATAGAGCAGCGCGTAGAATTGCAGCGGCACATCGGCGCGCATGTGAATCCGGTGCAGCGGCTCGTTGAAGTCGAGCGTCATCATTTTGTAGAAGTCGGTGTACTGCTCGTCGGTGACTTCTTTCGGCTCCTGCCGCCAGATGGCCGTTTGCTTGTTCGTGGCTTCGCTATCGTCGCCGACGTAGATCGGGTAGGGAATATAGTCGGAGTGGCGGCGGATAATATCCTTGAGCTTCCACCCCTGTAAAAATTCTCTGGCGTCGTCCTTGAGATGCAGAATGATGTCAGTGCCACGCCGGTCGCGCTCGGCTGGCTCGATTGTGTAGGTTTCGCTGCCGTCGGATTCCCAGGCATAAGCGCTATCTTCCGGCCTGAACGAGCGCGAGACGACGCGGATACGGTCGGCCACCATAAAGGCCGAATAAAAGCCGACGCCGAACTGGCCGATCAGATCCTTCACAGGGCCATCTTTGCGATCCTGCAGCGCTTCAATAAATGCCTTGGCCCCACTGTGGGCGATCACACCGAGATTGTTGGCCAGTTCATCCTGGTTCATGCCGATGCCGGTGTCGCTAATGGTTAGCGTGCCGGCGGCTTCATCAGGACGGATACGAATTTCCAGCGGTGCATCGGCATCCAGGATATTGCTATTGGTAAGCTGCTCGAACTGCAGCCGGCTCAGCGCGTCTGATGCGTTGGAAATTAACTCGCGCAGAAAAACCTCGCGGTCGGTATAAAGCGAGTGAACGAGGATGTTCAATAGTTGCTGAATTTCAGCCTTGAACGTGTGCTGTTCACCGACAGCCATACCTTCAAACTCCTGCTGGAACGTTGTCTGTTTCAAACGCGCGACAGTTTTAACATGCCCCTGTAAGAACGAGATAAAAATCGGAAGGTAGGCTGCAATGCAATGAAAAGGCCCGTGACCGGCTGTTGTCCAGCCACGGGCAAACGTCCGCGCCGGTAATACGTTTACGCGGCGCGTGGTGACAGGCTAGATGTTACTTCTTGCCGCGACCGAACGACCCTCGGCTACGAACTTCAGGGTTATCGGTCCTGCCGGCGCTGCGAGCGCTTCCCGATGACCGGCGCAGGAACGAGCCGGGACGACCAAACGAGCCCCGGCTGCGAACTTCAGGGTTATCCACCGTCCGGTTAATCGGCCCGCGCTGGCTGAAATCGGTCCCGCCTCCACCCAGACCGCCGCGACTTCCCATGAAACGCGACAAAAGCATGAACCCAACGATGAGAAAGATACCGAGCAGGCACAGAGTTCCGAGATCATCAAACATTTGCGTTTCTCCTAACGCACTTGAAAGGCGACGGTGTTGGCGGGGTTGCCGTTGATGATGAACTCTGCCTCGTAGGAACCTCTGCGAAGCTGGTCAAGCTGGTCCGGTTCCAGTGTGAAATTGATGCAGGTCGCTTCGTAGTCCTGATCGGCAACGATGATATCCGACTCTTCATACAGCTCGTTGTCAAGATACCAGCGCACAAAGACTTCGGTTCCTGCAACAACGTCACTGTTTTCAGCCACGACATAGACGATGCTGTCGGGATTAAACGTCGAGGTTACATTGGTGGGGCAACCATTGCGGTCGATATTGGAGGCAGTGACGACGTTTCCAAGCTCGATACCGTCATCGACAATGGTGGTATCCCGCGGGTCGGCTGCCGGGACATTTGATGGCGTTTGTGGCTCGGTGTTGCCTCCAAACAGGCGCGGGAGAAAAATGACTGCCGCGAGGATGATAAGGACGCCGATTGCGATGGTGCGGCCGTCCAGGCGGAAATTGGACATCTGGTTATGCTCCGAGTATAGAGTGTGAATATTCACCTTTCTTCATTAAATATCAGATATCGAAATTTTCTCATTAATGTTCATTGAGGAAGGCGCAGCGGAACGGGCGCAAACGCTGTCGGGAGGCGAACGCCCGGTTGTAAATAGCAGCGCAGGCCAGACGTCGAGATGTTTCTGGCCTGCGCGAACCCAGGTCATTGAATGAACGTTACGATATTACTGAACGCCGGAGGGTTGTGTGTTCCCGGTTGGCATCTCATCGTCCAGATCGTCTTCGCCGGTAATTGCATCGAATACTTCGTCTTCGGTCGGGCGAAAACTTGCCGGCTCGTCGGCGTCGACCGGCGTGTCCTGTGCTTCAAGATCGCCGATTTCGACCACATCTTCAATCGCGCCGTCTTCATAGCCCTCGACATAGCTGCCGCGTTCCGCCGATTCGAGACTCAGCGCTTCATCGTCGTCCAGTTTGTCCCAACCATAGTCCTCCAGATTTTCGATGACGCGTTCTCGATCCATGTCTTCGGGCCCGATTGTCTCAAGCCAGTCCTCGGTATCGCGGTTTGGACGTTCTTCATCATCGCGATACGACTGGATATTCTGCTCTTTACGTTCACGCTCATCCGGCGTGCGTTGTTTTCGTTGATCGTCGCGCATGATGCCCTCCCGGCTGCACGTCCTTTGCCTGCACTTTATCATGCATGGCGTAGTATTACAATTAGTGTGACGTGAGCGTCTGTGGAGTTCAAAACAAAAAAAGGAACGGCTTGATATAAGACCGTTCCCTAATAGTGCTTCACTGCTACGACAGAAAACTTAAGTCAGCGGCGCGAGGTAAATGATGGTCACACCTTCGCCGCCTTCCTTGGGTGAGGCAGGTACGGCCTTGGTGACTAGCGGATGCTCCGAAACGCGCTCCTGCACGGCCCTACGCAGCGCGCCGGTTCCCTTGCCGTGAATAATGCGCGCGAACGGCAGCCCGGCGAGATAGGCGGCGTCGATGTAGTTTTCCAGCCGCACGATGGCGTCTTCGACGCGCAGACCACGCAGGTCAAGCTCCAGACCGGGGGACGGGCCTTTTTCCAGCGGCGCTACGGTTTCCTGTGCGTATTGAGAGACGCGGCGCTTTTTCAGTTCCTTGCGCTCGCTGCGGCTTGGCTTGCGTAATTCGCGCAGATTGGCGCGAACGCGCAGCCCGCCCACCTGAACAACCGCGTCATCCTTGTCCAGTTCGGTGATCGTGCCTTCGGCCTTCAGCGTGTCAAGCCAGACTGAATCGCCCAATCGCGGCGTCCAGTCAAGTCCATCCGGCACATCAACCGCGTTGTCGATTGGCTGCAAAAGCGCGTTGCCCAGCGCATCGGCGGCCTGCTGAACCTGCCGCAGCGCGTCCAGCGGCAGCGATGCGTCGCGCATCTCATTGCGAAGGCGGCGCAGTTCCTTGCGGAATTCATCAAGCTCGTTCTGCACCTGCCGTCTGGATGAGGCGATGATGTCTCGCCGCTCGTTCTCAAGTTCGCTCAGCCGCGCCTGCAATTCGGCCTTCTGCGCTTCGATCTCTTCCCGCATTTCCGTGATGGCCTGCTGCTGGCGACGAATGTCCTCCCGCGTCCGGTGAATCTCGTCCAGCAGGTCGTCGGCAACCAGATCTTCGGTTGCCACCATGGAGCGCGCGTCTTCCACAATCGACGGGTCCAGGCCCAGCCGGGTCGCGATTGCCAGCGCGTTTGAACGCCCCGGCAGGCCGACGATGAGGCGATAGGTTGGGCGTAGCGTTTCCAGATCAAACTCGACGCTGGCGTTCCGCACGCCGGGCGTTTCAACGCTGTAAACCTTCAGTTCGGGATGGTGTGTCGTGACCATGGTGGTCACGCGCCGCTTCAGCAGGTGGGTCAGGATTGCCCGCGCCAGCGCCGAACCTTCGGCGGGATCGGTGCCGGCTCCCAGTTCGTCCAGCAATACCAGCGAGCGCTCGTTGCATTCGCGCAGAATCTGGATCGTGTTCGTCATGTGCGACGAGAAGGTACTCAGCGATTGCTCGATGCTCTGCTCGTCGCCGATATCGGCATAGATGCCTTCGAAGACGCTCAGGCGCGCGCGCTCGCAGGGCAGGTGCAGGCCACACTGGGCCATTAGCGCCATCAGGCCGACTGTCTTGAGCGATACCGTCTTGCCGCCGGTATTCGGGCCGGTGACGACCAGAATCCAAGTGTTATCGTCGAATTCCACATCAATCGGCACGACGTTGCCGGTGAGGAGCGGGTGGCGCGCGCCGATCAACTCGATGACGCTGCCGGGATGGTCGGGGTTATTGGGTCGCGGCTCAAATGCCGCCAGATGGGGTTCGACCGCGTTGAGCGCTTCCGCGTAACGCGCCTTGGCAAAGACCAGATCGAGATATGCCAGCACCTCCACCGTACGCACGATGGCCTCGCTGTTTTCGCCGACCTGCTCGGTGATCTGGGTGAGGATGCGGCGGATTTCCTTTTCCTCATCCAACTGCAGTTCGCGCCACTTGTTGTTAAGCTCGACCGTTTCCAACGGCTCGATCCAGAGCGTCGCGCCCGAAGACGACGAATCGTGAACGACACCCGGAATTTTGCCGCGGTGATCTGCCTTAAGCGGCACGACGTACCGCCCGTTCCGCATGGTGATGATCGGCTCCTGCAGCACCGCCTGATTGCTGCTGGCGCTGACAATGCGCTGGAGCCTGGCCTGCAAGCGGTCGAAGGCGACTTTCAAATCGCGGCGAATCGTCGCCAGTTGCGGGCTGGCGCTGTCACGAATCTGCGCGTTTTCGTCGAGAATCCGCCCGATTTCTTCCTGAAGTTCGCTGCACTCTTCGATCTCGCTGGCGATTTCGGAGAGCAGGGGATAGCTCGCCTTCATGCGCCCGATCGTGCGTTTGATCGTCGTGCCGCGCCGCAGCGTCGTGCGAATGTCGAGCAGCACCGGCGGTTCGATCAGGATGCCGCGCTGCGCCGCGATGGCAACATCGCGCACGTCGCGTGCGCCGCCCAGGCTGACATTGACCTTGTTCTCGAACATGGCGCGCGCTTCGGACGTTTCCGCCTGCCAGTTGCGCGCTTCATCCAGCCGGCTCGATGGCCACAGTTCAAGCGCCAGTTCGGCTCCGGCAGAAAAGGTGGTATGCCGCGCCAGTTGCTCCAGTATTTTGTTCAGTTCAAGCACATGAAGGGTTTTGTCGTTCATGAAATGGGTGCGTCTTCGCTGCGGGGCTTCCCGCCTGGTTAGCGTCGTTCAATCATTGTACCAGCGCCACCTCAGGATTCAATAATATATTGAGAGGGGTAAGGATGAGTTTTAATCGATTTCTATGGCTCATAAGTGCTGGCTGTCTGGCTTTCTCACGGGCGTAGCGGAAAATTACTCATCCCTTTCTTAATTACTAACGTTATTTTATAGACTGACGGCAACAAGGAAAGGGAGGGTCTATGAGAACGCTACGTATCCTGTTGATCGTGTGCCTCAGCCTGTTGGCGACGGTGGTTCTGGCGCAGGACGGCGCTCTACTTGTCGGGGACATTACCGGCGACTCCGCTACCTACTACGGCCAGACGGTAACGGTAGAAGGAAACGTCGATGAACTCGTCAATATCCGATCCTTCCTTCTTGGTGAAGGCGGCCTGACCAATCCACAATTGCTGGTGCTCAATAACAGCGGGCAGGAATTCAACATCGGCCTGACCGCCGGAGCGCGTGTCACCGTAACCGGCGTTGTTTATCCTTCCTATTCCGAGGGCGGCTGGGATCAGATCATGAGCGCGGTGACCAGCGGGCAGGCTGGCCAGCCGCAACAGCAGCCGATGGATCAGCCACAGCAGTCTGGCGAAGTTGAACAAATGGTGACCGAAGCCGTCGGGGGCGCGCAGAACATGGCGACCGAGGCTGTCGAAGGCGCTGAAGACATGATCGGCGCGGGCGAGCCGATGGCAACCGAGCCTATGAGCGAAGCCATGCCGACCGAAGTTCCGGTTACCGGTACGGGCGCTGGCGGCGGCGTTGGCCTGCAGGAATACCCGGTGGTTATCCTGAGCGAGCGCTTCCCCGAGCATACGCTACTGGTCGTGAACTCGGTGGAGGACATTCGCTTCGTTCAGGTCGAATAGCAAGCGGCCTCCGGTATCATTCTGCGTCTGGCCATATCACGCCGGGCGCAGCTTTGAAGAGCGTTGCCCGCTACCGGGCAGCGCTCTTTTGTGTCCGGCTATGACGTTTATCCTCTCAAGAGACTTCATTCATCGCTACCGCCTGATTCAGCCTGTCGTGACAATAAGAGCATCTCGTGTAATGACGGAGGTGGCTTAATGTTCAGGCGTCCTGTTTTCTGGGCGGTAACGGTGCTCGTGCTGGCCGGGGGTATTCTCGCGTTAGTTTCTGCTACGCAAACTTCTGAAAGCGGCGTTGCGCTCCCCGACCGCGTGCGCCACGCTTCGCATCGCGTCGTTCAGGCGTATGAATACGCAGTTACGCACCCTGGAGAGGTGGCCAAATATCCCTGCTACTGCGGCTGCGGGCCAATGGGACATACCAGCAATCTCAGTTGCTATCTGAGCGGCTTTAACGGCAACGGCGATCCTGTCTGGGATTATCACGCGCTCGGCTGTGGCATTTGTGTCGACATTACGCTCGATGTCAAACGGCTCCGGGATGAGGGCTGGTCATCGCCGGATATCCGGCAATACATCGACGCCCGCTACGGGCGCTTCGGACCGGGGACGAATACGCCGCTGCCGCTGAGCTAGCCATGCGCGGATGGCGGTGGAAGCGAGAGGCGCGCCTGGCCGGGTGGCTGGGCGTGCTGGCTCTGTTCATCCTGTTGCTGCCGGTCCCGGCACATGGCACGCTGCGCACGCTGCATCTGGATCTGGACGCGCGCCAGTTTGAATTTACTCCCCCGCGTTTTGAAGTCGCGCAGGGCGATGAGGTGGTCATCCGCCTGAGCGCGTCGGACGTCGTTCACGGCTTCTATCTCGACGACTATGGCATCGAGCGCCGCGTCGTGCCCGGCGTCGTGGAGGAAATCCGCTTCACGGCAGACCGCGCGGGCAAATTCCGTTTCCGCTGCTCGGTAAGCTGCGGACCGATGCACCCCTTCATGATCGGTGAGTTGGTCGTGACGCCCAATTTGCCGTTCTTCAAGGCGGCGGGTTTCGTCGTGCTGGCGCTCGGCCTGTTGCTTGCCCACCGGTGGCGTCATCTGAGCGCCGCGCTTTCCCCGCAGGCTGAACCTGTTCAGGGGGACCGATGACCGTCGCGCGTTATGACCTGCTCAGGCGCGCGCTGTGGCTCGGACGCGTGCTGCGTTCCCGCCTGTTGCAACCGGCCCTGATGCTGGTCACGCTGGTCGTCTTCACGCTGGCGATTGTGACCGGCCTGTTCGGGACGCCCGCCGGCAGCCGCAATTTCGGTATCGTTTTCGTCTGGATTGTCTGGTGGGCGCTGCTGATCGTCGTTCTCGTGCCGCTGTTCGGGCGCGTCTGGTGCATGATGTGTCCCATTCCCGCGCCCGGCGAATGGCTACAGCGCCGCGCCATCGTGCGCCGCAATCCGGGCAGGCCGCGCACGTTACGCAAGCGCTGGCCCCGCCGTCTGAAGAACATGTGGTTGCAGAACATCGGCTTTCTCGGCGTGGCGTTGTTCAGCGGCGTCATTCTGACGCGCCCCAGTGTCAGCGCGGTCGTGCTGCTGGCGTTCCCGTTGATCGCGCTTGGCCTGAGCCTGCTCTACGAGAACCGCGTCTTCTGCCGCTATGTCTGCCCGGTCGGTGGCTTCATCGGCCTCTATGCGATGATGGCCCCGCTGGAGCTACGCACCCGTGACTGCTCGACCTGCCGCCTGCACCGAACCAAGGATTGCGTCGCCGGCAATGCTCAGGGCTACGGCTGCCCGTGGATGGTCTATCCCGGCAATCTGGACCGCAATACCTACTGCGGCATGTGCATGGAATGCTTCAAGACCTGCCCGAAAGACAACATCACGCTCAACCTGCGGCCCTTCGGCGCAGACCTGTTTGTGTCCAAAAGTCACCGGCTGGACGAGGCGTACAAGGCGTTCATCATGCTCGGCTGCGCGCTGTTGTATTCGGCGGTGTTTCTTGGGCCGTGGGGCTGGCTGAAAAGCTGGGCCAGCCTCGAATCATTGCCCAACTGGCTGCTGTATGCGGCCGGGCTGCTGGCGATTGTGCTGGCGCTGATCCCCGGTCTGTTCCGGCTGTGCGCGGCGCTTTCCGACCGGCTTGCGGGCCATCGCGCCGGGAGTCGTTTCGTCACCTATGCCTATACGCTGGTTCCACTGGGGCTTGCCGCGTGGATCGCGTTCAGCCTTGGGTTCGTCTTCGTCAACGGCAGTTACGCGCTCTCCGTGATTTCCGATCCATTTGGCTGGGGCTGGAACCTGTTCGGCACGGCCCACATGCCGTGGACGCCGTTCGCGCCGCAACTTCTGTCCTTCCTGCAGGTCGGCGTGCTGACGGGCGGGCTGCTGTTCGCCGCCAGCATGACGGTGCGTTTCGCCGGCGACGGTATGGTCGATGCGCGACGCGCTCTCGTTGCAGGGCTGCCGGTCATCGCCTTTCAGCTTGTCATGACGCTGGCTTTTCTCTGGTTGTACCTCGGATAAGGGGGGCTGATGCGACGGCTGGAAGGGATTGCGATCGCGCTGGTGCTGAGCGTCCTCGTCGGGTTGCCGGTTGCCACGCTCGGCTACCAGTACGTCGTGCGACCGGCACAGAGCGAACATCGCGTTATCGACATCATCGCCTATGCGCCGGAGGCGGGCGGTTTCCAGCCCACCGTGATTCGCCTCACCGCCGGAGAGACGGTCACGCTGCGTTTTCACGCCGCCGACGTGGTTCATGGCGTCGCCATTGGCCCCGGTCTGGGCATTGATCTGGGCCATATTGATCCGGGCGAGGTGCGCGAAATCACCTACACATTTGACCAGCCGGGCCTGTTCACCTACTACTGCACGACCTGGTGCAGCAAGGATCACTGGCGCATGCGCGGTGTGATCGAAGTGGTCGATCCCGCAAGCCCCGACAGCCTGCCGCTGCCGGAGCGCGACCCGATCATTGACGCGCTGGCCGCCGAGGGCATTGACATCGACACGTATCCCGACGGAGGCCCGACTCACGGCGGCGCGCATCCGGCGCGGGTGCGAGTATCGACCGGGCTGACGCCGCACGTTGCGCGTGGGGAAACCGCGCTGACCGGGCTGACTGTGCCGGATATACTCGCCAGTCTGGAATGGCGGCGGGCGCACACGCCTCTGGAAGCGCTGGAATTGCTGGCGCAGGAAAATGCGGACGCTGACAGGGCGCGGCTGGCCGATGCCGTGGCCGGTCTGTGGCTGAGCCATACGCCCGGACAGCCGGCCGCCGGGACGGTTGCCAGTTATAACGCCAACTGCGCGGCCTGCCACGGCCAGACCGGGGCCGGCGATGGCCCCGCCGCCGGGCAAACCGCCGAGGAACCGGCAGCCTTCCGGCCAGACTCGATGCTACCGATGCGCTCCGACGTTCTGTACGCAAAAATCCAGCGCGGCGGCATGGGCACCGATATGCCGAACTTCGGCACATTGTTCACACCCGAAGAGACGTGGGCGCTGGTCGATTATCTGTGGTGGCTGACGTTCACGGACGATCCCTAGCGCCGCTCTTGCCCTCATCTCATGTAGGGCTGTTTTCGATCAGGAAGCTGAGGCCGGCTACGGAAGCGCCATCGACCACAAACTCGACCCGGTACAGACCGGCCTCGAACGGCTTGCCGGGATCGGGTTCCAGACTGAAGGCGACGCAGACGGGAGGATAGTCGCGGTCGGCGGTGAAAGCGGGCGAATCGCGGTAGACCTCGCTGTTGCGATACCAGCGCGCGAAAATGGTTGTTCCGGCGCGAATGGGGGTATTCGTGCTGACGGCGTAAATCACCGGCGTGTCGGGCGAAAATACCTGCCGGATCTCGACGGGGCAGCCCTGCGCGTCCAACCCGGATGCCACGTACAGCGGGCCGGGCATTGAGGTCGGCACGGCGGTGAACTCCATCGGCGTGATATCAAGCTGGACGTCGGTTTCAAAAAGCTGAAGCAGCGCGTTGGCCGCCTGCGCGGTGGCGAAATAGTCATTCGCGCGTCGCTGCTCGGTGGCCAGCGCCAGTGCCAGCGGCGTACCGGTCGCAAATGCCGACTCGGCGGCGGCTTCGGCTTCCCTGCGCGCCCGTTCGACCTCCGCCAGCGCTTCGGCGGCGATGTTCGCCTGCGCCACTGCCGTTTCGCGCGCCCGGTGCGCGCCCGCTTCCGACGTCAAGGCGGCGACCGCCATGGCGATCGCCGTTTCGCGGGCGGTGCCGGCTGCTTCGGCGGATTGACGGGCGGCCTCCATGCCGGCCAGCGCCGTGGCGCGCTGGGCTGCTGCCCCGGCCTCGGAAGTCGCCAGCGAGAGTGCATTTGCCCGCAGGCCGGCGGCTTCGCTCGCCAGCGCTACCGCCTGTGTCAGCGCGTCGCGCCGGTCGAGCTGAATTTCTTCCATCCGTATCAGGAAATAGAACAGCAGCGCTACCAGAATGATTAGAATGGCGATCAGCATGCTGAGTTGCAGACGACGCGACACCGGCTATGGGCCTTTCCTCATCTCGATCTGGTAACTGATATTAGCATAACCGCCGTAGCGTGCAGTCCAATCATTTCATTATGTATTGCAGAGGGGAGTAGGTGGTCATATAATAGGGGTATATCGCAGGTACGAGTAGAGAGGCACGGAATGTTATGAACACACGTCGAAGCATCGTGCTTGTGAGTGGAGTTGTGCTGCTTCTCATGCTCGGTCTGGCGGCAACGCTTGTGGCCGCTCAGAACGATTTGCGACTGAACCAGCGGGCGCACTTCGGCGGTGACGCCCTTTATTGCGTTGATAGCGAAGGCAGGCCGACAACGGCCTTTTTCCCCGAAGGTGAAGGCGAGTTCCGGCTGCTGAACGCCCGCGGCGACATCATCTGGACCGTTTCGGGGCGTCGCGTGCTCAATCAGGTTGAGCGCTCGCAGGCGCGGGGCGGTCAGGAAGTCGTCGTCGCGCGGGGGCAGGGTACGTATGGCCCGG
This sequence comes from Chloroflexota bacterium, assembly GCA_003242205.1. Lineage (GTDB taxonomy): Bacteria > Chloroflexota > Anaerolineae > Aggregatilineales > Phototrophicaceae > ZC4RG36. Next base: position 12,829 of record QGUR01000088.1, read on the forward strand.
TTACGCTGAGCGTGTACAGCAACAGCCCGAATTTCGTACGCTTCGTCTTCAGCGGCTATGACGAATATGGCAAGCGCAACCAGTTCTCGTTCCCGTTCTGCACGCCGGTCCTGACATCCAGCGAGTTCAGCCCGCCGCCTTTGCCGACGCTGACGCCCACGCCGAGCGCGCCGCTGGTTCCAACGGCGGTGCTGGGGCCGGTTGATGGCTGGTATCCGGCGACCTGCATTGACTACATTAACAACCAGCCGGTTTCGTACTTCTGCTGGTGCCAGGTCGAGCCTTCGGGCGGTATTTGCCCGGCGGTCGTCCTGCGCTAGCGGGAACCTCATCCCTGTGACGATCACCTCATCCCAACGCGTCAATGCCCCTCTCCAAGAAGCCCTGCAAGTTGGAGAGGGGCAGGGGGTGAGGTTTCGCTTTCAAATTTCGTTGAGGATAATATTGTGGCCTTCAGCCCGTAACTGCGATTGCATCGGTGGCGAGGGCCTTTGAAAACACGGCACTTATCCGACATCCTCTGGCGCTCGTCGACTTTCGTCACCCGGTGGCTGCAAGCGACTCAATCGCAGCGTTCGCTCCGGGGCCTGCGCCGCGTCTGCGACCTGCTGGGCCGTGTGCTGCCGCCATACGAGGGTGTTGTCCGGCTGCCGGGCGGCGTCAGCCTGAACGTCGATACGCGCGTTTCTGCGGAGCGCTGGCTGCTGTGCGCGGGCGTCTATCACCCTGCGCTTGCCGGGGAACTGAAGCGCCATACCCCGGAAGGCGCGTACTGTCTCGACGTGGGCGCGAATCTTGGGTTTTTCGCGTTGCATTTCGCCCACTGGGCGGGGCCGCTGGGAAAGGTGGCGGCGTTCGAGGCTAATCCCGATCTGGTACAGCGCATTGCCGCGAATGTGGCGGCCAACGGCTTCGATAACGTGACCATCATCGAGAAGGCCGCGCATGACCGGCAGGATGTGCTGGAATTTTACATCGCAAGCGATCCGGGCAAGTCGTCGCTAGAGCAGGCGCAGGTCAAACGACCGGCGCGCGTGGTTCAGGTCGAGGCGATTTCGATCGATGCCTTTATCGAGCAGGAGCGGTGGCCACGCGTCGACGCGATCAAAATCGACGTCGAGGGCAATGACTGCCGCGTTGTCTGCGGCGCGCGGGAAACGTTGCGGCGCTTCAGGCCGTTTGTGGCCTTCGAGTACAAGTTCGACACGCCGCCGGAGCTGGCGAATCAGGTGTTCGACCTGCTAACCGAGTGCGGCTACCGTTTGCAGGCGCTGACCTACGACGGACGCCGCTTCCCCTTCGACCGTGATCATCTGCCCGCCGGTTACACGCAGGCCGATATTCTGTGTTTTCCCTCCTGATGAACGCAACAGGCGTTGCCTGTATCAACGCTATCCCCAAAGGACGATAGCCCCGTCTTCACTGGCGGAGGCTAGGAGGGAGCCATCGGGGCTGAAGGCAATATCCCATAATGATACTTATGAGGTCAGTAGTCACACAAAAGCACTTGAGCGTGAAACAGTTTTAAAAAGCCCTTCGACTGTCATTCGAAGGGCTTCGACAAAGCTGGCGTATGTGCCGGTCACTCGGCTCGCAACGCGCGGGCGGTGACCAGCGCTTTCAGCCGTTGCGCCGGGTAAATGCCCGCCGCCAGCGCCGAAATCACGGCCACGCCGAACGCCAGAGCGAAGTCGCGCGGCTGGAGGAGCAACTGCATCGTCCAGCCAAATGAGCGCACGTTGATGACGTAGATCAGTACCAGCGCCAGCGCCAGCCCGATGGGCAATGCCAGCGCCCCGGCAACCGCCCCCATCAGCCCGGTCTGGATCATAGTGAAGCGGCTCAGTTGGTTGGGCGTCAAACCGACCGCGCGCATGGTTCCGTACTGGCGCGTGTTCTCGATCTGGAGGGCCATGAGCGCGCTCAAAATGCCGATGAAAGCGACTAGCGTTGCCAGCAGTTGCAGCGCGTAGGTGATCGCAAAGGCGCGCTCGAAGACGGTGAACACGCCCGACCGTAGTGACACGTTGCTTTGCGCCAGCAGATTCGTGCCTTCGAGCGCCGTGCGGATGTTCGCCAGCGTCTCGTCGATGTCTGCGCCGGGCGCGAGGAAAGTCGCCATCGACGAGATGTACGGGTCGTCCCAGTAGCGGCGGTAGACCGAGTCGGCCATAAAGACGACGCCCTGATCGGTCGAGTAATCGTAATAGACTCCGGCGACTTCAAAGGTCTGCGGCCCCCGGTCGGTCAGGAGGGTGATAGTGTTGTTCTCCGGCGTGATACCCCGGCGGAAGGCGAACGGCTCGCTGACGTTGACCTTGCCGCTGTTGAGCACGTTCCATGTTTCCTCCGGCGGCATGATCGACCAGACATAGTTGCGCTTGGCGTCATCGGCCTGCCCGGTGGCCGCTGTCAGCGTGACCGGGGGCAGATCGGGGTAGTCGGGCGCCATGACCTGCACGGTGCGAACGACTTCGACGCGGGCAATGCCTTCGACGGCGCGGACGGTGTCGGCAACCGAGCGTTCGACGTCGGTCGTCGCCTGATTGGCGACCAGATTGGGCGGCGCGATGTAAATG
>QGUR01000089.1 GCA_003242205.1 Chloroflexota bacterium
CATGCCGATGTCAACGCGGCTAGAAACATTGCACGGGCGGCTGTCATACCGCCTATTGTCTCGGAGACGCCTGCGGGCGTCGCGCCAGGGACAAGCCCCCGCCTTTAGGCGTGGGGTCTATGACCTTCTCACATCCGTCGCCGGTCTTGTTCGCCTCCGATCACCCAAGTTTACGCCATCGCTGAGTTCCGGTTACGAATGAAAGCACGCGATGGCGCAACCCTGCGCGCCGGTCTGCGTATACCATTATGAAGAACCGGCGTGCGTTTACACCGGGATATGGAAGGCGAAAAGGAGGCAGACCATGCAAAAGCGACTGTACCGTTCGAGAACGGACCGGATGATCGCGGGTGTGTGCGGTGGCATTGGCGAATACTTCGGTATTGACCCAACTGTCGTGCGTCTGGCGGCGGTTCTACTGGCGATGGCTGGCGGCCCCGGACTGCTTCTCTACATCATTCTGGCAGTCATCATCCCTGAAGAGCCGGTCGGTTACGAGAAACCCAAGAACGAGCCCCACGAATAACCGGCTGCCATATTGTGTGCGTAAAACGAACACAGGCGCTGCTTTTGCCGAGCGCGCCTGTGTTTGTTTCGCATTTGCGTCGGCGCTCTAGCGCTGGCCCAGCGATTGCAGCAGGTCGAGGGTAAGTTCGTCCAGTGAAGCGATCTGCACGTCTGCCAGCGCCAGCACATCCGGCGCGAGCGGGAAATTGGGGCTGGGCGCGGCGATCACGATCATGCCCGCGGCGTGGAGCGCGCGCACGCCGTTGCCCGAATCCTCGATGCCGGCGCAATGTTCCGGCGCGACGCCCAGTTGTCGCGCGGCTTCCAGATAAATATCCGGGTGTGGTTTGCCGCGCGCCATATCGTCGCCGAATACCATGACTTCGAAAACCTTATCCAGACCGGTTGCCTGCGTCACATGCCGGATAACCGCCGTCGGCGAACCGGATGCCAATGCAACCCGATAGGCTGAAGCCGCGCGGTGGACGGCCTCGACTGCGCCGGGCAGGACCGGCAGATGGGCATCCAGCCGCTTCAGCACCAGCCCGGTTACTTCGGTCATGATGCGGTCCAGCGGCATGTCGCCAAGCTCCAGCCGTTCCCGCATGACCTCGGCCCATTCGATGGTGTTGCGGCCCATGCAGGCCCGCTGGTCATCGTCGGTCCAAGATTTGCCCAGATTACCGGCCCATTCGATACGGGCTTCCAGCCAGTAATCCTCCGACGCGACGAGCACGCCGTCCATATCGAAAATGACAGCTTCAAGCGGCATAACGGCTCCTGAGGGTGGGCGAGGCAGGCAAATCAGTACAGGTCAGGCCGCCGATCTTCAAAGACCGGGATGCGCTGGCGAATATCGCTCACGGCGTCCATCTCGATCTCGGCCGTCAGCAGCAGCGGCTGCTCGCCGGCTTCGATGACGATCTTTCCCCATGGATCGACAATCATGGAATGGCCGGCGAAGGTTGTATCGCCGGTTTCGCCGACCGCATTGACCGCGACAATGTAACACTGGTTCTCAATCGCGCGCGCCTGCAACAGCGTGCGCCAGTGCTCGACGCGCGCCAGCGGCCATTCGGCGGGAATGATGATCAGCCGCGCGCCATCGACCGCGTAGTGGCGGAACAATTCGGGAAAGCGCAGGTCATAGCAGATGGCGAACGCCGTCCGTCCCCAGGGCAGGTCCAGCGCCAGCGTCGACTCGCCGGGTTCAAGCCAGCGATCTTCGTCAAACAGGCGGAACAGGTGAATTTTGCGATAGACGCCCAGCACTCGCCCTGCCGGGGAAATAAAAGGCGCGCTATTGAAGACGCCCGTGCCTCGCTTTTCCAGCAGCGACCCGACCATGCTGATTTTGTGCTGCGCCGCCAGCGCGCTGATTTCTGCGAACAACCCGGCATTGATGGCGGTTGCCAGTTCCTGCCCGCGCGACAGGGCATAGCCGGTGGACCACAGTTCGGGAAAGACGACGATGTGCGAACCGCGTCGCGCCGCTTCAGCCGTCCACTCGGATACCAGCGCGAAGTTCTTCTGCGGTTCGCCCAGAATAATTTGCATCTGCCCAAGGGAAATGTTCAGTTTGGCCACAATCGCTTCTCCGGCGCTATTCGCGGATATACAACACCTGTTCGCGCCACAGATCGCAAATCGCCTGCACGATTTCGTTTTCCGTCATGCCGGTTGTGTCGAATTCCTCGACGCCGGGCGCTTTGCGGATCGCCCACTCGCGCTTGAGATGGCCGACGGCGATGGCTCGTTCCGCCGGGTTGTGGTAGCGCGCACCCAGAGCCAGATGCACGCGCTGTAACACGGCGTCGAGTGAGGCGACGAGGCAAATGACCTGGCCCGTGTCGCTCAGGCGCGGCAGGTAGTCACTGTGCAGCAGCGTCTGCCCGCTGACCAGAATGACCGCGCCGCGATAGAGCATCAGTTCCTGAACGACTTCGGCTTCGAGCGTTTTCAGCCGGGCCTGTCCAAAGCGGAGACGGATTTCGTCGATCGGCAGATCGGCCCGTTCTTCCAGACGCGTCTCGAAGTTGACAAACGGCATACCGAGCGTCTGGGCGATGCGACGCGCGACCACGACCTGATTGGGGCCGATATAGCCGGTCAGGATCAGATTGCGGTCAGAGGGTGGAATGGCTTCGATCATCGGGACCAACCGGGAAAGGCTTTATCGAGGACTTCGGGGAGTTCCAGCAGGCTGTGAATGATGCTATCTGGTTGGATATCGCCGTTCAGGACTTGCGGGCGGCGGTACGAGGTACGCAGCACCGCGTACAACCCGGCCGCTTTGGCCCCGCCGATGTCCGCCTCGATGTCATCGCCGACGAACACGGTTTCTTCGGGCGCGGTTCCGAGGCACTCGAGTGCGACCTTGAAGATCGACGGATGCGGTTTCAGGTAGCCGACGTCGGCGGCTGAAAACCGGCATTCCTCGAAGAACGGCAACAGCCCATAGGCTTCCAGTTCGATGTCCCGCGCCCACATGGGCTGGTAGGCGTTGGTGATCAGTCCCAGCTTCAGCCCCTGATCGCGCAGGTGCTGCAACATCTCTATCACTTCCGGGAAGGGGCCGCAACCTTCAACCGTGCCCCAGCGATACGCTTCCATGCACAGCCGCTCGTCGAGCACGTGCTCCGGCACGCCCAGAGCAAGCGCGGCCTGCACCAGATCGCGGGCCATGTTCGGCGCGCGCAGGTCTTCACGGGCCATTTCCCAGGCGCGACGCGACCGGCTGCGAAACGCTTCCACATAGGCCTGTGCGTCCTCCAGCGCGTGGCGCTCGCGAATCAACGCGATCACGCCTTCAAGCTGCCGCGCCTGACGCCGTTCCCAGTCATCATTGACGCCGCTCCAGTCGATCAGCGTATCGTCCAGATCAAATACAACCGCTTTTAACATTACAACCCCAACTTACTTCCCAATAGACGCTCCGCGCGCATGGCGCGCCAACCGGGCTGAACGGCCCTCTGGACCTTCGCCCGTAATCACGCAATGCGGCCGAGCGCTGCGTCAGATGACTGGCTCTTCAGCCCGCAGTACCAGCAGCGTGTTGTCCAGACCTTCGCGATAGGTTGGAAACTGTGGCGTCCAGCCCAGCACCTCGCGGGCGCGCTGGTTGCTGGCGCGTACCGAGAGGTTGCCGACGGTGATCGTCTCACGCGCGGGCAGAATGCGCGCCAGCAAGCTCTGGCCGCCAGATGGCGCGGGCAGGTGCATGCTCTCCGCCAGATAGCCGATGAAGTCCACCGCGCTGGCAGGCTGGTTGTCGACGATATTGAGGATCTTGCCCGCCGGTTTCGTCTGCAGGGCCAGCAAAATGGCGCGCGCCAGATCGTCCTGATGGATCCAGTTCGCAAGGACGCCCGGATCGCCCGCCGCGACCGAGTCTCCGGCGATCAGGCGGTCGCGTACTGCCACCGTTTCGGCGGCGTGCGGCCCGTAGACGTAACCGGCGCGCAACACACAGGCCGGAATGCTGCTATTGAGCACGGCCTGCTCGGCGGTCAGCGCCGCCCGGATAACCGGATGGTTCGCGTTTTCGTGGTTTGGCGGTGTGTCTTCGCTGGCCGGCTGATCGCCTGTGTTGCCGTAGACAAAGGCGTAACTGACCATGACCAGAAACTTGACGCCGGCTTCTTCGGCGGCCGCGACGGTCGCGCGCGTGCTGTCCTCGATCAGCGGCAGAAACTTGTCCCACTGCGGGTCAATATGCGGGATGTGGTTCGCAAGCTGCGGCGTGAGATGAACGACTTCGGTCGCCTGGGCGGCCTGGATCGCGCTGCGGATCTCCCCGGCGCGCAGATTATCGGGATAGGCCGGAAGGCCGCCGACCTGACGGAACAACTGTGCCGACGCCAGCCCATCTACCGCGCCGGTTACGGCATAACCCGCTGCAATCAAGCGACGTGCTACTTCCCGGCCAAGGCCGCCGGATGCGCCGGTAAGAAACACAGAGGTCTGCGAGGCAGGGGTATCAGCCATAGTTCCGCCTTTGATTGCTATTCATCTCGGAAAGACTGGCGGAGATTATGCCATTTCCCATCATGAGAAGCAATCGCGGGCCGCACGTCGTTATAATCCGTTTGGCTTCCAGCTCGATGATCGAGTATAATCTCAGAACGAATGTTCTAGCAGGCGGATGGGTGGATGGCGACAAAAACGCGTTCTCGCTGGGTATGCCAGGAATGCGGCAAGCAGTCACTCCGGTACATGGGGCGCTGCCCAAGCTGCGGTGAATTCAACACAATGGTCGAGGAAATCATTGAAGTCAGCCGGCCCGGAGCGCGCGCCATGCAGCCGCGCGTCGTGCTGCCCAACTCTGCCCCGCAGCGGCTGACCGAGGTCAACACTGAGGAAGGTCAGCGCCTGCTCGTGCCGATGGGCGAGTTCAACCGTGTGCTCGGCGGCGGCATTGTGCCGGGCAGCATTATTCTGATCGGCGGCGAGCCGGGGATCGGCAAATCGACGATCCTGATCCAGACATCGGCAGCGCTGGCGCAGACTGCCGGGCGGGTGCTGTATTGCAGTGGCGAGGAAAGCGCCCGGCAGATCAAGATGCGCGCCGACCGGCTGAAGCTGGAGACTGATGACCTGTTTCTGGTCACCGAGACCAACATCAAAACGATTCTCGATCACGTCTACAACATCGACCCGACGGTGCTGGTTATCGACTCGATCCAGACGATGTATACCGACGATAGCGAGTCGTCGCCGGGCAGCGTCAGCCAGGTGCGGGAATGCGCCTCGCGTCTGCAGATGCTGGCCAAAACCAGCGGCGTGAGCGTCTTTCTGGTCGGCCACGTGACCAAAGAGGGCAACATCGCCGGGCCGCGCGTGCTCGAACATCTGGTAGACACGGTGCTTTATCTGGAGGGGGACCCGTTCCAGTCGTACCGCCTGCTGCGGAGCGTCAAGAACCGTTTTGGCGCGACCAGCGAGGTCGGCGTTTTTGAGATGACCGGCATGGGTATGGCCGAAGTTCCCAATCCTTCCGAGGCGTTTCTGGCCGAGCGCGTGGTCGCCGCGCCGGGTACGGCCATCGCCGTGACGATGGAAGGGACCCGGCCCCTGCTGGTCGAAATTCAGGCGCTCACCAGCCAGACAACCTTTGGCAATCCCCGGCGCACGCCCAACGGCGTCGATTACAACCGCCTGTTGCTCATCAGCGCCGTTCTGAGCAAGCGACTCGGTCTCAAGCTGCACGAACAGGACATCTTCATCAATGTCGTGGGCGGCCTGAACGTCGATGAACCTGCTTCCGATCTGGCGATGGCGGTGGCGCTGGCATCCAGCTATTTCAACCAGCCAACGCCGGCGGACATGGCGTTCGTCGGCGAGATCGGGCTGAGCGGCGAACTGCGGACAGTCGGGCAGCTTGCGGCGCGGCTGGCGGAAGCCGCGAAACTGGGCTTCAAGCGCGTTATGACGCCGCGCCTGCGCCGTAAGGTCGTCGATGCGCCGAAGGGCTTGCAACTGGTAGAAGTGCGTAATATCGGCGAGGCGCTGGCGATTGCCGTGCCGAAAGACTAGGTGTAGGTTTCGGTCTGGACTACCGGCAGGGTAAACGACAGCGTCGCGCCCGGCCCGCGCCTGTCGGCAATCCAGATGCGGCCGCCGTGCCGCTCGACCAGTCCCTTGCAGATCGCGAGGCCAAGCCCCGCGCCTTTCTTCGCATGAGCCGTTTCGACCTGACGGAACGCCTCGAAAATGTAGTCGCGGGCTTCGTCGGGAATGCCCGGCCCTTCATCGCTGACGTCGATACGCAACCACGCGTTCTCCGGGTAAGCGCTGATGGTGATCCGGGTCGCGGGGGGCGCATGCTTGGTCGCGTTGGATACGAGGTTCACCAGAACTTGCGCGATCCGATCCCGATCGACCAGCACCCACGGCAATTCCCTGTCCACGTCGAGAATCAAGCGATGCTCCGTACACATCGCGCTGAGTTGCGCGGCGGCCGATTCAAGGACTTCTCTGAAGGCATGGGGTTCCGGCCTGATACTTAGCGTTCCGGCTTCCAGACGCGACAGATCCAGCAACTGGTCGATCAGGTCGCGCAGCTTGTCGGCTTCCTGATCGATGATTTCCAGAAAATCGCGCTGTAAGTGGGCGTCCAGCGTGATGTCGTCCGCCAGCAGCGTCGATGCGAAGCCCTTGATGGAAGCCAGCGGCGTTCGCAGTTCGTGCGACACCATGCCCAGAAACTGCAGCTTCATTTCGTCGGCTTTTTCCGCCTGCATGCGCGCCCGCTGCTCGTCGCCGAACAACTGCGCGTTCAGCACCGACAGGGCCACGCGCCGGCCAATTTCCTCCGCCAGCCGCACGTCGTCCGGCGTGTAGCGGTCGGGCAGCGACGACCCGAAGGTGATTGCGCCGAACGTGCGTCCCCGCGCCGTCAGCGGCGCGATGGTGTAGGAATGCACGTTCATGGCGCGTAAGACCTGCTGGTGTACCGGGTCCTGAATGTCGTGTGCAATCGCCGCTTCGCCAAAACGGTTATCGGTTTCTGTGAGGCCGGTGCGGATAACGCGGCCTGCGCCCCGGATGGCGTCGATACGTACCGGCGCGGTGGCGCTGGCCCGCGCGAGCAGCGTCTCAAGCTCCGGGTTGGCGTGTCGCACGCACACCCGCTCGATTTCGCCACTGGGCTGGAGCAGATCAATACAGACGTAATCGGCGAAGGTCGGGACGACCGTGCGCGCGAATTCCTGCAGCGTCACGCGAAAATCGAGCGAGTCGACCAGCGCCGCGCTGGCATCGGCCAGAAATGCCAGCCGCGCCTGCGCCGCTTCGGCGCTGCGTCGCGCCTGCCGCTCGGCTTCGTGGAGCAGCGCGCGTTCCAGCGCCTGACCGCACTGCCGCGCGACGGCAAGCAGCGTTGTGCGATTGATTTCGGAGAAGCTGCGCGCTTGCTCGAAACCGATCGCAAAGGCTCCGCGCGTCACCCCGCTCAGTTGCAGCGGAACAATGGCTCCCGCCGCGACGCCATAGGTGTGAATCATGTGGGCGTACTCAGGGAAATCCTCGACGTACCGGGCCATGTTTTCAAACCAGATCGGTTCGCCGCTCCGCACGACGGCGCTGAGCGGGTTGTCGTCGTTGACGTCGACGCGCTGAAACGCCTCGCGGAACGCCCTCGGCAGGGTGGAATGCGTCAGCAGGTGGAGCGTCTGCCCGTCGTCGCTCAGCCAGTACACGCCGCCGATATGGCCGCTCATCGTCCCGACCACCGTCGATACGATGACCTCGGCGACATCCTCGATTGTCAGCGCGTCCAGCAGCGCTTCGTTGACCGCTCTCAGCAGGCGCGCCTGCTCCTCGACCTGACGCCGTTCGGTGATGTCCTGCGCGGAGCCGACGACCGAGAGCGGTGAGCCGTCTTCGCGCCGGGTGAAAATCGTTTCGCGGCTGTGGAACCAGCGCCATTGGCCGCTGACGTTTCGCAGCCGGAACTCGACCTCGATCACATCGGCATCACCGGCGGTCGCGAAACGTTCGGCGCGGGCGCGAAAGGCGGCGATGTCTTGCGGGTGCAGGGTGGTTTCAAAGAACGATGCCTGCATCCGCTCCACCTCTTCGGGCCGGTAGCCGAGGCTGGTTTCGATTTCGCGATTGACGTAGATGACGCGATCCTGCGCCAGATCGTAGACATACACGATGTCGGGAATGGCGTTGGCGATGCGCTGGATGAGCATCTGGCTTTCCACGAGCGCATGCTCGTTGCGTTTGCGCTCGGAAATATCACGGAAGTAAACCGACAGCCCGTTTTCAGTCGGATAGATGTTGATCTCGACCCACGCATCCAGAAATTGCGAATAGGTTTCGAACTGGACGGTCGTCCGGGTTTGCATGGCGTGGTGCAGCATGTGATAAGCGGCCGTGGACGGGCCTTCGGGAAACTCGTCCCATATACATTTCCCGATTAGCGACCCGCGGTCCCGGCCCCACAGTTGTTCGGCCCGCCGGTTGACGTAAAGGAAGCGCCATTCGCGGTCAACCGTGTAAAAGGCGTCGCTGATGCTTTCAAGAATGACTTCCGTTTGCAGGCGCGCGGCCTGCTCCTGAGCCAGCTTTTCGCGCTGAAGCTGGGCGATCTGGAGCCGCGCCTCAACTCGTGCCAGCAGTTCGCGGGCTGAAAACGGTTTCGCCAGAAAGTCGTCCGCACCTGCTTCCAGACCTTCGATGCGCGTTTCTTCTTCCGCCCGCGCCGACAGCAGCATGACCGGGATGGCCTGCGTCTCCGGATCGCCGCGCAGCGCGCGCAGGAGTTCAAGACCGTCCAGCCCCGGCAGCATGACGTCGCTGATGACCATATCGGGCGGCTGTCTGCGCGCCGCTGCCAGCGCCTGCTCCCCTTCAGCCGCCAGTTCGACGATATAGCGTTCGCTCAGGAGCCGGTACAGCTCGTCCCGTATGCTGGCGTCGGGATCCACCACGAGCACGCGCGCGGCGGTTTCGCCTGCGGGCTGCGGCGTCAGCGCCGAGAATCCCGTAGTTTCGCCGGGAGTAACAGGCGTCAGGGCGTCATCATCCGGCGCTTTGGCCTGTTTGCGCCTGGCTTCCAGCGCGCTCGCGTTGCTGATGGCGGAAGCTATACGCCGGGCGGCCCGTTCCAGAAACGACCGGTATTCCTCATCGAGCGCCAGCCGCGCGCTGAGACCGGCGATGAAGAAGCCAGCTGGCAGAGGTTCGGTCCCGTCCGGCAGCGGAATCACCAGCGCGCGCTCAGGCGGTTCGGGCCACGGCCCTTGTGGAACCGAGGGGAAGCGCTCGGTCAGGTCGTTCAACAGCAGCGGTTCGCGGCTGGCGGCGGCTTTGGCCAGTGGCCATGCCGGTTCCTGTGCATCCAGCAGGTCAATGGTAGCAGGGCTGAAGGTTGTATCCTGAGCGATGCCCGTCGTGCCCGCCAGTTCGGCCCGGCGTCGATCCCTGCCGGTCAGATAGAGCAGGGCGAATGGCACATCCAGCGGATTTTTCGCCAGCACCCTGACGATGAGGTCACACGCTTCCTCGATTGTCTGCGCTTTGGCCGGTTCATCCGCCAGCGCGCTCAGGGTGCTCAGCCGGCGCTCGCGCAGGACGCGGTGGGTGGTTTCCGTCATCATGGTGAAGACGCCGCCAACACCGCCGGACTCGTCGAAGATCGGGCTGTTGGAGAAGGTAAAGTAGCGCTCTTCAATGAAGCCATCGCGGTTGAGCGACAGCATTTGATCGTCCGCCCCGTTCGCCACGCCTTCGCGATAGACCTGATCCAGCATCGGGCCGATGAGACACCAGATTTCCGGCCAGCAGTTGCGGCCGGGTTGGCCCATGGCCCTCGGATGTTCGGTCGCGCCCAGCATTAGCCTGCAGGCGTCGTTGTAAATCAGGTTGAATTCGGGGCCCCACCAGATCAGGGCGGGGGAACGCGAGCAGAGGCAGAGGCTGGCGGCGGTCTGAAGGCTTGGTGGCCAAACCTCCAACGGCCCGAACGGCGTCGCCGACCAGTCAGTTTCGTGCACCAGCGCGCTTATCTCGCCGCAATTAGCGAGGATGTTTGTAAGTTTCGACCTTCCGGACATGCTTTGCATCGAAAGATTCCCGGTTTAACCGATTGCTGAGACGCTAGGGTTCATGTCCTGAAGCTGTCGGCGCGTTATTTCTAAATTGCGTAATGCAATACAGTGTAACAAATTTCGCATTTACGATAAAGCAGCCGGTTTTTAAGCCGGAAGGCAAGGTGCTTATCATCTGCTCATCTGCGATGCCTCCATCCGCTCAAACGACTTGCTAAAATGAGGCGCGTTGCACATGAGTTGCCGTGGGAGGCTATGGTCGCACGGACACGAATGTCGTTACGTCGCCTGTCTTACTGGCTGGCCGGTCTGGGGCTGGCAGCGGTTGTGATCGCGGCGGTGCTGGGGACAGGGCAGGACGTAGGCGCGATCCTCGGCATCTTCACCACCCGTTTTCTGGGCATTTTCATCGAAGCGGCGCCGTTTCTCCTGCTCGGCACCGTCGTTTCCGGCCTGATCGAGTCGTTTGTCACCGCTGATGACATCGCGCGCTGGATGCCGCGCAACCCGGTTCTGGCGACGCTGGCAGGCGCGTTCATGGGCTTTGCCTTTCCGGTCTGCGAATGTGGCGTCGTGCCGGTGGTGCGCCGCCTGTTCACTAAAGGACTGCCGCTATCGGTCGGCGTAACGTTTCTGCTGGCTGCGCCGGTCATGAACCCGATTGTGCTGGCCAGCACCTTTGTCGCCTTCGGGGCTGGGCCGGTACTGGTCGGGCGTTTTGTCATCACCGCGATGGTGGCGGTCGGCGTCGGGCTGGTGTTCGCTTTCGCGGGACGGCCACAGGAGGTTCTGCGCCCCGCGGCGCTGATGCCGGTGGCCGGCGGTTCGACCGACGTCATTCCGCTGTATGCGCGCGCGCCGCGCAAGCCGCTGGTTGCCGGGCTGCGGGACGCGCTGCGGATGGCGGGCGACGAGTATTTTGAAATGGGGCGCTATCTGGTGACCGGGTCGCTGCTGGCGGCGGCCATGCAAACGCTGGTCAGCCAGGACGTGCTGCTGGCGTTGGGGCGGGGGCCGGTGGTATCCGTGCTGGTACAACAGGCGCTGGCGTTTCTCCTCAGCGTGTGCTCGACGGTCGACGCATTCCTGGCGCTGGCGTTTGTCGGCTCGTTCACGACCGGCTCGATTCTGGCGTTTCTGACCTTCGGCCCGATGGTCGATATCAAAAGCATGCTCATGTTTCTGGGCGTGTTCCAGCGCCGGATCGTGCTCTATCTGATTTTGCTGCCGCTGCTGATGACGCTGCTCATCGGCGTGTGGATCAATCTGAACATCTCGTTCGTTTGAGACGTCTCTGTTCTGCCATGCGTTCAACTCACAACCATCACGGCCTTGACCGCCAAACCTTGCTAAAGACGCTGATTTTGTTCGGGCTGGGCCTGTATTTCATCTGGAATATCGCCAGCGGCAATGTGGTGAATTACATCAACACGCGTTTCGTCTGGCTGTCCTATGTTGCCGCTGTCCTGTTTTTGCTGCTGGCGCTGTCCGGCGCGTGGAACCTGCTGCGCTCGCGCCGCCATGAGGATGCCGGCGCGGGCGACCACGACCACCGGCATGGACAAATGTCGTGGCCAGTGCTGGCGCTGGTGGCCGTGCCGCTGGTGCTTGGCACGCTCGTGCCGTCGCGGCCGCTCGGCGCGGACGCGGTTTCCGGCAATGTCAGCCTGAGCGTGACTGGCGCGACAACGACGGATTTCACGATTCCGCCGTTGAGCCGCAACGTGCTCGACTGGCTGCGTGTCTTCAGCAAGGTTTCCGACTATGACGAGGTCGCGGGAGAACCCGCCGACGTGATCGGCTTTGTCTATCGCGAGCCTGACTTTGGCGAAGATCGCTTTATGGTGGCGCGGTTCACCGTCAGTTGTTGCGTCGCCGACGCTTCGGCCATCGGCGTGCCGGTTATCTGGAGCGGCACATCTGAGTTGCAATCCGATGACTGGGTGCGCGTGCAGGGCCAGTTCGTCGTTGAGGAATTCCGGGGCGAGCGCGTGCCGGTCCTGAAGGCAACCAGCGTCGAGTTGGTCGAGCAACCGGCGCATCCCTATCTCTATCCCTGACGGGCGCTACTTTTATGCATGACAATGGACTGGTGGACCGGCGGGAAGGCGGTGTGTGGCGTGTAAGGCTGACGCGCTTCGACCGGGTCGTGCTGGCGATCATCGGGTTGCTGCTGCTTGGGCTGGCGGCGACGATCCTGATGGGCGACCGGGTCGGCGTGACGCTGGTTCGCGTTGCGCCGCTGGAACGTGCCCGTAGTACCAGCCCGATTACGATCCAGTTCAGCGAGCCGATGGATCGCGAGAGCGTGGAGGCGCGCCTGCGTACCGAGCCGCCGCTGGAGGGTGAATTTTCGTGGAGCGGATCGAGCGTCAGTTTCCGGCCGCACACGCCGCTGCAACCGGGCATGACCTATACGGTGATCCTTGAAAAAGGCGCGCGCTCCGATCAGGGGCGAGAGGTTCTGTCCGAACACCGGTATCGTTTTTCAGTAGCGCAGCCGCGCGTTGCCTATCTGGCCCCGGCGGACGGTGCGCCGCATAACATTTGGCTGGCCAGTATCGACGACCCGGAAAGCGCGGTTCAGGTGACGTTCAGCCCGACCGGCGTCTACGATTTCGGCGTCAGCCCGGACGGCAACCGGATCGCCTTTGCCGAGCGCAACGCCGAAACCGGCACGTCCGACATCAAACTGCTTGATCTGGAAACCGGTGGCATTACCCAGTTAACGAACTGTCAGGACGCGGACTGTACATCACCTGTATGGCGTCCGGATGGGCGCGTTATTGCCTACAATCGCACGGAGTACAACCGCGATCTGGAGAGCGTGGGGCCCGGCCCGATGCGTGTCTGGCTGCTCGACCTGTCATCCAGCCCGGCGACGACACGCCCGCTGTTTTCCGACCTGCAGGTTCTCGGCTATGGCCCGCAGTGGTCGGCGGATGGGCAGCGTATTTCGCTCTACAATCGCGATGAGGGCTTGCTGATCTACGACTTTGAAACCAATGAAATCACGGCGGTTCCAAGCCGTAGCGGCAACCCGGGCGCGTTATCGCCTGACGGCGCGCGGATTGTCTTTCCAGAACTGACGTTTGTCGAAGGGCAGGAGACACGTTCCTTCCTGCGAATGGCCGACCTCATGTCACAGCAGCTCCGCAACCTGAGTAGCCCGGATGATCCCGTGCATGATGATCGCGCCGAGTGGCGACCGGATGGCAGTGCGCTTGCGGTTGCCCGCCGCTATCTTGACGAACGCTACACCCGCGGTTATCAGGTCGTTCTTATGAACCCGGAGGACGGATCGGTCGAGCAGCTTACGGATGATCCGCGCTACGCCAACGCCTTCTTTTCGTGGAGTCCGCTGGGCGACCGGCTGGTGATCCAGCGCTTCCCTGAACTGACTGAAGATGGACAGCCCAATCCGGCGGGCCGCCCTGAAATCTGGGTGATGGATGTGGAAACGCGCGCCCTGACCCTCATCGCGGAAAATGCTTTCCATCCCCGCTGGGCGCCATAGCCCGCCGGCTGAAGATGACGCAATTTACGACAAGCTCAAGATGATGGTTATCGGAACGTACCGCTATGTCTGATCCGCACAAGCAGGTTTCACCTTCCGCTCCGGCGCGCAGAGGCCCTGCGCCCGCGCTGTTCATTTTTCTCCTGTTTCCCCTTCTTGGGTTGGTTGCCGCCGTGGCGATGACTCTGGCAAACAGCGGCCAGCCGCCTGCGCCGCCGACGCCCGCGCCCGTGACCGTGCCGCCGCTGGCGACGCGCCCGCAGCTTTCCGGCCAGCCCGCGCCTGACTTCAGCGCCCCGACGCTGGAGCAGACCACGACGGCGCTGTCCGACTATCGCGGGAGGATCGTTTTCCTCAATTTTTGGGCGACGTGGTGCGGGCCGTGTGAGCGAGAGCTGCCGGCTTTTCAGGCGTTCATGGAACGCCAGCCCGAAGATGGCCCGGTTGTGCTGGCGGTTAACATCGGGGAAACCTATGATCAGGTCAACGCCTTTCTATCGGAGCGGGAAATCAGCGGCTTTCCGGTCCTGCTCGACCCGTACTACGAGATCGCCGAACGCTACGGCGTCAGCCCGATCCCGGTCACTTTTGTGATCGATGAGGCTGGCGTCATCCGCTTCTCGAAATTCGGGGAAATCACGCCCGATGATATGCGCGACTATCTCGAAATGCTCCGAGGTTGAGTTAGCTGCTTTACAATTCGCATAACATGGTGTATATAATTACTGGGTTAATTATGTACATCGCAGAGAGGCTACAACCATGGGCATTGTCGATATCATCGTCTGGATCATTGTCGGCGCGATTGCGGGGTGGCTTGCCAGCCTCGTCATGCGGACGAATCGCTCTCAGGGTCTCCTTGAAGACATCATCATCGGTATCGTCGGCGCGTTCATCGGCGGGTTCGTGCTCCAGTTGCTCGGCGTTGCTCCTCCGCCGGCAGGAGAGCTGAACGTCCCCAGCATCCTGACCGCCTTCCTTGGCGCCGTCATCCTGATCGCGATCCTGCGCGCCATACGCCGGGCCTAATTCGCTTTTGCTCCTGGTTTGAAGAACCCGCGCGACGAACACGCGGGTTTTTTTTGATTCATCTGGTTGTCGAAACGTTCGCCGTGCCTCATAATCCTCAGCGGTGTCTTTCTTCCCCAGGGAGCCGCCTGAGTGAACATTTCGCGCGCCTTCACGTTTGCCTTCGACGACCGCGACGGACTGGTCAAACTACTGGTGACGGCGTTGGTCACTGTGGGGGCAATTGTTTTGACGCCGCTGCTGGTTGGTCTGGCGTTGCTGGCGGCCTTGCTGGCTTATCAGGCCGAAATTTCCCGCCGTGTGCGGCTCGGCTTGCCTCGGCCGCTGCCCGGCTGGACTAACTTCGTCGGCAGAATGCAAAGCGGCGCGGGCATTCTGACGGGCATGGTCGTTTACAACATCCCGAACGCGCTGCTCGGCTGTTGCGTGGCGCTGGTGCTGCCGTCGCTGAACCAGACCTTTACCGGCACGACCGTGGCGCTTGGGCTGGCCTGTTGTGTCTTTCCACTGCTGATCGCCTATAACGCGGTTATCTGGCCGATGCTGGCGCTGGCAGTCGCGCGGTATACCGACAGGCGCGAGGTCGGCGTTTTCTTCGA
>QGUR01000398.1 GCA_003242205.1 Chloroflexota bacterium
TTCGCAAACTGCGGCGTCTGGCCGGGTGGCTGCGACTGGGCTTCGACGTGCAAAATTACATCGATTCGCAGCCACCATCAGCGCATGTCGGTCAGGCCACCCTGCCCCAGCGCCAGGGCGCGTACGGCTACTGGGACGACCATCCACTCGCTACCGGGTGTTATCTGCCGGTTGCGGATTATCTGGCAGAACGCTGCGCGGCATTGATCGAGCTTGTGCCGGATGTCAGCGTCTTTTATCTGAACTATCGCCTGATCGCCCGGTCGTTACAGGACGGCTTCAACTGGGTCACAGCGTTGCATCAATCCAATATCGCGCTCGACGCGTGGACAATGGATGCGGACAAACCTGAGGCCGTCGAAGCATTGCCCCTGCTGCTGAGCGCCGGCGTCGACCTGATCACGACGAACACGCCACAGGCCATGCAAAAGCTGATCGCGCAGTATCTCTAAGACAGCAGGAAATTTCAGGCGCAACGAGCTTCAGTTGGCCCAGGCAAAGGCGCGCGCCGGATTATGGATCAACATGCGTTCGACATCCGCGCGCGAAATGCCTTCTTCAAGCATCCATGGCACGAAACGCCAGAGGATGTAGGTCAGGCCGGGGCCACAGCCGAAACCATAGCTCGGCCAGTACGATTCCCGCGCCAGATCGCCCGAAAGCAGAAGCTGGTCACCGTGGCCCGCCACGATCAGCCGCTTGATGAAGTCGATCCGCAGCGCATCGGGATAATACTTCTCTTTGCTAATCTGATCGAACAGCATGAAAACGCCGGTCTTTGCGACCTGCAGGTGATAATCCCAGTCGAGTTTGCGATCCAGATGGCCGATGCAGATATGCTGAGGCGAAACACCGGCATCGAGCAAGAGCTCGATCTGCTCCAGAGCGTACGTCCCGGCTTCAGTATGCGTCGAAATCGGCGCGCCGGTCTCAAGATGCGCTTTGGCGGCTGCCTGCAGTACCTTTCGCTCACCCTCAGTCATGCTGTCGCGGCTGGTCGACCCCTTGATAACACCCGCACGAATTGACGTGCCATCCATGCCGGTCATAAGGTCACGAACCATCTCGGCAGCGATTTCATCAACCGACTTGCCGGCAACCACCGGCTCGCAGAATTTCGACTTGTTGTAGCCGGTCGCCGCGATGATGTGAACGCCGGTGGCGCGGGCGATCTGTTCGAGTTCGCGCGGCGAGCGACCGACCTCGACGGTCGTCATTTCGACCAGCGCCTGCCCCCCCGCGGCTTTGAAATGGCCGAGTTCCTGTATCGCTGCCTCGACGTTCGCGAGTTGCAGCGTGGGGTCCTGCTCAAGAAACTGGGCTGGCGGGCGAAAAATCAGGTGGTCATGACTGTAGGTTATGCCCAGATCGGCAGGAGCGATCGGCCCAAGCACGGTTTGAATAGTTGCCATGGATCGTATCCTTCAACGGGGAAATGGTCACCGGAGCCTGCGTATATGACCGGCCTTCTGAAACGGTTGATTGGCGGTGTAACTTCACCTGCGCCTCACATAGCCGGGGTTTCCGGAGATTATAACGAAGCGCAATGACAGCGGCGACGGCGGTGGCAGTAAATGGATCGAGGGGCATGACGATCATGTTCACGCTGCCGGCAACTCTCAGAAATTTCATATGTAATTATCAAAAAATCCGTTGTATAGTAACGAAAGCCTATATTATTCAACTACGTTCAGGCGCTTGCAGGCGGCAAGCAGGAGAAACACGGTGCTGAACCCATTTCAAACCAATAAAGATGCCGGTCCATTATTGACAGTGCTTGTCCTTTCGGACGAGCCGGAAACGCGTTTGCGTGTCGCCGAAAGGCTGCGGGCCGCCGTATGCGAGGTTGTAACAGCCGAGACGGTCGAAAGCGCTTTAGCCTGGCTGGACGAGCATGACCTGCCTCAGTTGCTGATCTGCGACTTTAAAGACCCGGAGAAAGATGGCGTCGACTTTTTGGACCGCGCGCGGTTGCGGCATGGGCGCACCGGCCTGCCGCCGACCATCTTTCTGCTCGACACGCCGGAAGACGAACAGGTGGCGGCGCGCTACAACGCCAGTGACGTGCTGACCAAGCCGGTGAGCACAGCCAGCCTGTTTGAATGCGTCAATAAGTTAATGAAGGATTCGGGCGTCACACTGGCCATTCCCAAGGAATTTGACGATTCAGAGCCGGTCGCCACGTCACGAATCGCAAAACTTCCGTTGATTGGACGGCTGGCCCCCAACGTTAAATCGACAGGCAACTAACGGCAGCGCTTCCACCAGCAGAACGGCAACGTTGCCACTGTTGAAAGCCGCTTTCCGCATTCTCCCTAAATCGTATCTGCAGCGCTCGCCCTGACTGGTGCGCGCTGCCATTTTTCCTCGTTTTCTACACCCATTCTCACCAGACAATTTCTTTGCGAAACGAGTCAGGCCTCGCGTATCATACGGCCTTATTATTGAGTTGTAACTGGATAGATAGATTCAGCTATGCTCGCGAAAAGCCGTTCTTCCTCCGTCCTTCTGTCTCAGGCTGGCGCGCTCGCCTCGGCGCTGCTCGGCGGTCTAATCAGCGGGGTCTTTGTAGTCGTGCTCGCGGTATCACTTGCGACACTGGTTTACGCCGACACATGGCCACAGTTTGCCGGGCGAGCAATCGCGTTTGTGCTCGTTGGCACGGCATCTCTTACGTTCATCCTCGCGCTGACAAGCAGCTATCCCGGCACGATTGCCCTGACGCAGGACAGCCCAGCGGCGATCCTTGCCATCAGCATACCGGCAAGCATCAGGTCAATAGCCGGCGCAAGCCCTGAAGAACAATTCTATACCGCGGTAGCAACTATCCTCCTGACGACTGTTGCCGTGGGTGTGATGATGTTCCTGCTCGGCCACTTCCGGCTAGGGCGAATGATCCGGTTTATCCCCTACTCAGTAATCGGCGGGTTCCTTGCCGCTACCGGCTGGGTGCTGCTGCGAGGTGGGATCGAAATCCTGATCGAGCTGCCAGATAACTTCGCAGCGCTGCCGGAGCTTGTGACGCTGCCAATGCTCATCCGGTGGCTGCCCGGCGTCATCGTAGCGCTGGCGCTGCTCGTGCTCCTTCGCCGCTATCGATCTGCCGTACTTGCGCCAGTGCTTCTGGTTGCGGGAACATTGATCTTTCATGCCATCCTACTCATCACCCAGACGCCGCTGGACCGCGCTGCTGAGTTGCAGCTTCTGGTTGGCCCGTTTCCGGATGGCGCGGTCTGGCAACCGCCGGTATCAGCGCACTTGCTGAGCGTCGACCCGACTCATATCCTGAGTCGCCTGCCGGGGCTGGCGCCGCTGTTCGTCATCACCATCGTTTCGCTGCTTCTGAACTGCAGCAGCCTCGAACTGGCCGTCGGCAAAGACATTGACCTCAACCACGAATTGAAAGCTACCGGCGCTGCGAACGTCGTCTCCGGGCTTCTCGGCGGGATGCCGGGCTACCATGCGCTCAGCGTGTCGTTGATTACGCACCTTTTTACAAATTTCCCGACCCCCGAGACGGACCC
>QGUR01000090.1 GCA_003242205.1 Chloroflexota bacterium
TAGCACCTTTACTGTGTCCCACATGGCCCCGACGGTAGTTTCGGCTTCGTTGAGTTCGCTGAACAGATAGACCCACTTCTTTTCGGGCGTGCGCCCATTTGTAGGCTTCTTTTCTGCCTTTGCAATGGGCTTCGTTGCTGTTGCCATTTTGTTTTCTCCGGGCAAATGAACCGTACAGAGCCTGACAAAATTTAGTTTTATTGTCCTAAGTTGCCTGATCAGCACCTACTGACGTTATGCGTGTATCGTGCGTGACGGTTGTAATTAACAGATGCGCGGCAATTGCTCTCCACTCAGCATGTCCACGATACGGTTTGCGCCGATGGCGCTTTGCAGCGTGACCAGCCCCGACCGTTCTTCCTGCACCTCACCGATGGCAACGGCTTCGGGGCCGAGAATGTCGAGCGCGCGGCCGGCGTCCTGTGGCGCGACGAAGGCGACGAAACGGCCTTCGTTGGCGACGTACATCGGGTCGAGGCCGAGGATTTCGCAAGCTCCGCGCACGTCCTCGCGCACCGGAATGTCGCTTTCACGCACCTGAATCTGCAATCCGCTGGTCGTCGCGATTTCGACAAGGGAACTCGCCAGCCCGCCGCGCGTCAGGTCGCGCAGACAGTGAACCTCGACTCTGGCGTCCAGCAGCGCCAGCACCGGCGCGGCCAGCGGCGCGCAGTCGCTTTCGATATCGCTCTCGAAGGTCAGCCCTTCGCGGGCCGCCATAATCGCCATGCCGTGACGGCCCAGATCGCCGTTGAGGATGATCACGTCGCCGGGGCGCACGCTGGCAGGGCCGAGCCTGACATCGTGTTCGATGACGCCGATCCCGGCGGTATTGATGAAAATGCCATCACCCTTTCCCCGGTCGACCACTTTGGTGTCGCCGGTGACAACCGTTACGCCGGCGGCATCCGCGGCCTGCCGCATCGACAGCACGACGCGCCACAGCGTTTCCATGGGCAGCCCTTCTTCGAGGATGAAACCTGCGCTCAGATAGAGCGGGCGCGCGCCGCACATCGCCAGATCGTTCACCGTGCCGTTGACCGCCAGCGTGCCGATGTCGCCGCCGGGGAAGAACAACGGGCGCACGACATACGAGTCTGTGGTCATGGCGATACGCCCGCTGCCGAGTTGAAGCACCGCGCCATCGCCGCGCTCGTCCAGCGCCGGGTTGGAAAAAGCGGGCGCGAACAGCGACTCGATCAGGTGGTGCATCAGGCGTCCGCCGCTGCCGTGGCCGAGCAGCACCTGCGGGTAGTCGGTGATCGGAATGGGACAGGCGAGTGTGAAGTCGGTCATCTCAGGATTTCTTCTTCTCTAGCGCGTCTCCAAGCAGGAAGATCATGCCCGTGCCGGTCATGGCGGCGATTGAAAGGCCGGTGCAGGTTCTGGGCAGCAGCATAATCGCCGGGTTGGCCCCGTTGCTCGTCGCCACCAGACAGGGATAGCTCAGCTTTTCGCCCAGCACCCACGCCAGCAGGCAGACGGCGATCCACGAGCTGAAGTAGGGAAACGTCTTTCGCACGACCAGCCACTGCGCCAGCCCGATCAACGCGCCATGCGCGCCCCACAGCGCGTAAATGGGCAGGCTGATTTCCTCCGGCAGCGGCCATGGCGACAGGATGAGCAGGCTCAGCAGCGCCCATGCGCTGGTCGAACCGGCGACGGTCGCCAGTATCCAGCGGCGTTTGTTTGCCAGCAGGCCCTGTCGCTGCATGATGAATGCCTGCGCTCCGCCAAGTGCCAGACCTTCGATCAGGCCAATCGCCAGCAGCGCGAGCACGCGCGCCATTTCGGGCCATGTCTGGCTGAGGCTCAGGTATACGGGAACGGCCAGCGCAACCGGCGCGAGCGCGAGGGTTCCAATCAGAGTCCAGCGGAGGAAAAAGGCAGGTTCCGGAGGCTCGCTAACAGAGTTGCCGCGTTCTCCGGGATAAGCGTTCATGATGGCCGGCTTTCTATAATGGGGCGGCGGTAGCGATAATACGCCGCGCATGCCCCTTCGGATGAGACCATGGTTGCGCCCAGCGGGTGTTCGGGCGTGCAGGCCAGACCGAACGCCGGGCACTCCGTAGGTTTCTTCACGCCTCGCAGGACTTCGCCGCTGAGGCAGAGGCTGCTTTCTTCGACGCCATAATCGGTCAGGCCGAAGCGGTGCTCCGCGTCGAAGGCGATGTATTCGTCGCGCAGGCCCAGCCCGCTGTACGGAATTTCGCCGATGCCGCGCCATTTGCGGGCCACGACCTGAAAAATCTGGCTCACGAGCTGCTGCGCGTGCCGGTTACCCTCGCGGCGCACGCAGCGCGCATACTGGTTTTCGACCTCGGCGCGTCCGGCTTCCAGTTGCCTGACGAGCATGTAGACACCCTGAAGGATGTCGATCGGTTCGAAGCCGGTGACGACAAACGGCACGCCATAGCGTTTCGCAAGCGGCTCGTATTCCTCGTAGCCGACCACGGCGCAGACATGCCCCGCCGCCAGAAACCCGTTTACACGGTTATCCGGCGACGAGAGAATGGCCTCGATGGCCGGCGGAACCAGCACGTGCGAGACCAGAATGCTGAAGTTGCGGATGCCCGCCTGAGCCGCCTGATAGACGGCCATGGCGTTTGCGGGCGCGGTGGTCTCGAAGCCGACGGCGAAGAAGACCACTTCCTTGTTTGGGTTCTGGCGGGCAATCTCCACGGCGTCCAGCGGCGAGTACACAATTCGCACATCGCCGCCTCTGGCTTTGGCCGCCAGCAGGTCGCCGTTCGTTCCCGGCACGCGCAGCATATCGCCGAACGACGTGAAGATGACGTCACGCCGTCCGGCGATTTCGATTGCCTTGTCGATGAGTTCAACGGGTGTCACGCACACCGGGCAGCCCGGTCCGTGCAGTAGCGTGATTTCGGGCGGCAGCAGTTCGTCCACGCCATATTTCACGATGGCGTGGGTCTGCCCGCCGCAAATCTCCATCAGCGTCCACGGGCGGGTCGTGATGCGGGCGATTGCCTTGGCAAAACGCCGTGCGCCCTGTGCGTCGCGATACTCGTCGATGAACTTCATCGCCTTCAAACCTCTACAACTGCGCCGGATAGCTGGAGATGGCGCGCATGTACTGCGCGCGCTCGAACGCGCTTGGGTTATCGCTGTTGATCTGGCTCATGCTGCCTTTCAACTGCGCCACCGATTCGTATTCGTGTTCTTCCAGCCACCGGCGCATGCCCGTTTCGATTTCGCGCAGATGTTCGATGCCGCGCTGTAGCAGGACAGAGGCCATCATCGTCACGTCCGCGCCGACCATCAGCAGCTTCAGCGCGTCTTCGGCGGTGTGGACGCCGCTGGTCGCCGCCAGACTGACATGGATGCGCCCGTACAGCAGGCCAATCCACGTCAGCGGCAGGCGCAGCGCCTGTGGCGTGCTCAGGAGCACGTTGGTTTTGACCTCCAGCGCTTCCAGATCGATGTCCGGCTGGTAGAAGCGGTTGAACAGCACCAGACCATCGGCCCCCGCTTCTTCCAGCCGCCGCGCCATATTGGCGAAACTGCTGAAGAACGGGCTGAGCTTGACGGCGACCGGAATCCGCACCGATTCCTTCACGGCCTTGAGGATGTCGATGTAGGTCTGCTCGACCTGCTCCGACGTCAGGTTCGGATCGGTCGGGATGTAGTAGATATTCAGCTCAAGCGCATCGGCCCCGGCCTGTTCGATCTCCCTGGCGAATTGCGTCCACCCGCCAAGCGATGTGCCGTTCAGGCTGGCGATGATCGGAATATCGACCGCGGCCTTTGCCTTGCGAATATGCTCCAGATAACCTTCCGGCCCGATCCGGTATTCGGATGGCTGCGGGAAGTAGGTCAGCGCTTCGGCATGGCTTTCCGTGCCCGCCTCCAGATAGTGGAACAGGGCATCGCGTTCCAGGCGTAGTTGTTCTTCGAACAGCGAGTAGAGCACGACCGCGCCTGCGCCGGCAGCTTCCATGCGTT
The DNA here is from genome assembly GCA_003242205.1 of Chloroflexota bacterium. Taxonomy (GTDB): domain Bacteria; phylum Chloroflexota; class Anaerolineae; order Aggregatilineales; family Phototrophicaceae; genus ZC4RG36. The sequence continues at coordinate 3,967 of QGUR01000090.1, forward strand.
TGATGTTGTCGATCGTCTCCGACAGCGGGCTGGCGGAAACGACCAGCGGCGAGCGGAGGTTCAGCCCCAGATACGTGGTCGAGAGGTTCATGCCTGCGCTCCGTTACCGTTGTGCCCGTCGCTAACCGGGCGCGATGCCAGATATTCGTAGTAGGCCCAGCGGGCGTACACGTCTTCCTGTGCTTCCTGCAACAGTTGTTCCGCCACCTCCGGCTTCGTCAGCGTCAGCATGCGGAAGCGATTTTCGAGATACATGTACTCCTTGACCGGCAGCTTCGGCGGCTTCGAGTCGAGGATAAGCGGGTTGAGGCCCTGCTCGGCGCGCGCCGGGTTGTAGCGGTAGAGCAGCCACTGACCGCTATCGACCGCCGCCTTCTGGCTCTTGAGACCGTATTTCAGGTCGATGCCGTGAGCGATGCAGTGACTGTAAGCGATGATCAGCGATGGGCCGGGGTGCGCTTCGGCTTCGATGAAGCAGCGCAGCGTGTGTTCGTCGCGCGCGCCCATGGCGACGCGGGCCACATAGACGTTGCCATAGCTCATCGCCATCAGGCCCAGATCTTTCTTGCCGGCAGGTTTGCCGCCCGAAGCGAATTTTGCGACTGCGCCGCGCGGCGTCGCCTTCGACGCCTGCCCGCCGGTGTTCGAGTAGACTTCGGTGTCCAGCACCAGAATGTTGACGTCGCGGCCGGTCGAGAGGACGTGGTCGAGGCCGCCAAAGCCGATGTCATAGGCCCAGCCGTCGCCGCCGATGATCCAGACGTCGCGCTTGATCAGGCTGTCGGCCAGCGATAGCAGGCGGCGGGCGTCATCGCTGTCGATGTCAGCCAGTCGCTGCTTCAGCAGCGCCACGCGCTCGCGCTGATCGCGGATACCGGCCTCGTTCGATTGATCGGCGTCGAGCAGAAGCTGCGCCAGATCGCCCAGTTCCGCCGAGAGCTTCATGACCAGCTCGCGCGCCATGTCGCGCTGGTTGTCCAGCGCCACGCGTATGCCCAGACCAAACTCGGCGTTGTCTTCGAACAGCGAGTTCGACCATGCGGGGCCGCGGCCTTCGGCGTTGTGCGACCATGGCGTCGTCGGCAGGTTGCCGCCGTAGATCGACGAGCAGCCCGTCGCGTTGGCGACGATGGTGTGATCGCCGAACAACTGCGTGATGAGCTTGATGTAGGGTGTCTCGCCACAGCCGGAGCACGCGCCGGAGAACTCGAACAGCGGTTGCTGCGCCTGCTGCTGGCGGATGGATGTCGGCTTGATGTTCAGGCGGTCCACTTCAGGCAGGGTGAGGAAGAAGTTCCAGTTTTCCCGTTCCTGCTCGCGCAGCGGCGGCTGCGGCTCCATGTTGAGCGCCTTGCGGTTGACCTGCGACTTGTTCTTGACCGGGCAGACTTCGAAGCACAGCGAGCAGCCGGTGCAGTCTTCCGGCGCGACCTGAATGGTGTACTTCATGCCCTTCCATTCGGTGTCGCGCGCGTCAACAGCCTTGAAGGTTGCGGGCGCGTTCGCCAGTTCCGCCGGGTCGTAGACCTTGATGCGGATGGCGGCGTGCGGGCAGACGAGCGTGCACTTGCCGCACTGGATGCAGATTTCCGGATCCCAGACCGGGATTTCTTCGGCCAGATTGCGCTTCTCGTACTGCGCCGTGCCGACCGGGAAGGTTCCATCGACAGGCATCGCGCTCACAGGCAGGTCGTCGCCGCGCTGGGCGATGATCGGCCCAAGCACGTTCTTGACGAAGTCGGGGGCGTTTGCCGTCACCGGCGGCAGCAGTTCCACGTTGCTGGTGACTTCTGCCGGAACGACGACTTCGTACAGGTACTTCAGGGTTTGATCGACTGCTTCGAGGTTCTTGGCGACGACGTCTTCGCCCTTGCGCCCGTAGGTTTTCTCAATCGAGGCGCGAATCTGGGCGAGCGCTTCTTCGCGCGGCAGCACGCCGGAAATGGCGAAGAAGCAGACCTGCATGATGGTGTTGATACGGCGGCCCATGCCCGTCTTGTGCGCCACTTCGTTGGCGTTGATGACGTAGAAGCGCGCTCGTTTGTCGATCAACCGGCGCTGGTACACGCGCGGCAGCTTGTCCCAGATTTCTTCCGGCCCGTAGGGGCTGTTGAGCAGAAAGACGCCGCCCGGCGCGAGGTCGCGCAGGATGTCATAACGCTCGATGAAGTTGTACTGGTGGCAGGCGATGAAGTTCGCGCTGCTGATCTTGTAGGTCGAGCGGATCGGCTGCGGGCCGAAGCGCAGGTGCGAAACCGTCATCGAGCCGGACTTCTTCGAGTCGTACACGAAGTAGCCCTGTGCATAGTTGGGCGTGTTCTCGCCGATGATCTTGATCGAGTTCTTGTTTGCGCCGACCGTACCGTCAGAGCCGAGGCCGTAGAACATGGCCCGCACGACGTTGTCAGGCTCGATCGAGAAGTCGGGATCGTAGTCGAGGCTGGTGTGCGAAACATCGTCGTAGATACCGACCGTGAAGTGGTTCTTCGGGCGTTCCTGCTTCAGGTTGTCGTACACGGCCTTGACCATGGCCGGGGTGAATTCCTTCGAGGACAGCCCGTAGCGCCCGCCGACCACCTGCGGAAGCGGCCCATCGAGCCATTCTTCGTAAATCGCGGTGACGGTATCGAGGTAGAGCGGTTCGCCACTCGCGCCCGGTTCCTTCGTGCGGTCGAGCACGGCGATTTTGCGTGTCGTCTTCGGCAGCGCTGCGACGAAGCGGCGCATGTCGAAGGGGCGGTATAGCCGAACTTTCAGCAGACCCACCTTTTCGCCGTGAGCGTTGAGGTAGTCGACGGTTTCTTCGGTGGCTTCTGCGCCCGAACCCATGATGACAATCACGCGGTCGGCATCCGGCGCGCCGTAGTACTGGTAAAGCTGGTACTGGCGGCCCGTCACCTGCGCGAACTGATCCATGACCGACTGCACGATATCCGGGCAGGCGGCGTAGAACGGGTTGACCGTTTCGCGGCCCTGGAAGTAGACGTCGGGGTTTTGCGCCGTGCCGCGCAGCACCGGGCGCTCCGGGTTGAGAGCGCGGGCGCGATGCTCGGCAATCAGCGCGTCGTCGATCAGGGCGCGCAGGTCGTCATCGGTAAGCAGCTCGATTTTCGAGACTTCGTGCGAGGTGCGGAAGCCGTCGAAGAAGTGGATGAACGGCACGCGCGAGCGCAGCGTCGCCGCCTGAGCGATCAGCGCGAAGTCGTGCGCTTCCTGCACCGAGTTGGACGCCAGCAGGCCGAAGCCCGTCATGCGCGTCTGCATCACGTCGCTGTGGTCGCCGAAGATCGAGAGCCCCTGCGCCGCGAGCGAGCGCGCCGCGACATGGATCACCGCCGAGGTGAGCTCGCCGGCGATCTTATACATATTGGGGATCATCAGCAGCAAACCCTGCGAGGCGGTGAACGTGGTCGTCAGCGAGCCGGCCTGCAGCGCGCCGTGAACCGCGCCCGCCGCGCCTGCTTCGCTCTGCATTTCGATCACCGTTGGAACCGCGCCCCACAGGTTCGGCTGAGCTTTTGCTGCCCATTCATCGGCCCATTCGCCCATGGGCGACGATGGCGTGATCGGATAAATCGCGATCACTTCATTAAGCTTGTATGCGACGCGAGCGACGGCCTCGTTGCCGTCAATCGTCGTCATTACTCGCTCAGGGTTCATTTAATTCTCCTAACTCGCCCATCTGCTCCAAATAGTCAAAAACGCGTTGCGCTTCGGCTTCGTCCACGATGCTCAGCGCGAAACCGACGTGAACAATGACATAGTCGCCGACCTTCGCTTCAGGGACGTAGGCGAGGCTGACTTCTTTGACAATGCCGCCAAAACTTACCCGGCCTGTCCTCAGGTGCGGGGGATCGTCCGTCATGCTGAGGAGCTTTCCAGGCACAGCTAGACACATGGCTGATGCTCCCGTACCGCAGCCATAACCTGACCGAGGGCAATGCCCCCATCGTTGGTTGGGACCTGTTCGTGCCAGTAGGGGTGAAAACCGTTGCCCCGCAGCGCTGCGACCGTCCGTTCCAGCAGCAGCCGGTTCTGGAAGCAACCGCCAGACAGGACAACCTGCTTTTCGCCGGCAGCCTGTGCCACCGCCAGAATCATGGCCACCAGCGTGTTATGAAATTGGGCCGCAATTTCCGATGTGGGGACTGCGCAACGCATAGCCTCGACAATCGCCTCCGTCATTTGGCCTACCTCAATCATGCGTTCTGAGGGAGCGTCCTCACCAGTGATGGTTGTAATACGCCACGGGTAGCATTCGTCGGTTTCTGCGCCCGTGGCGGCGAATTCCAGCGCCATAGCCGCCTGTCCTTCAAAGGTGGAGCGCTGGCCGAGGCCGAGAAGCGCGGCTACGGCGTCGAACAGCCGCCCGGCGCTGGTGGTCACCGGCGCGTTGACGCCTTTTTCGAGCATGGCGCGCAGCACCTTCAGTTCGGCCTCACTGAACGCCGCAACCGGCGGTAAATCACGCATCTCGAAGGCGGCGTCGCCATACACGGCATACAGCAGGCCCAGCGCCGACCGCCGTGGTTCGCGCACCGCCTGCTCGCCGCCGGGAAGCCGGAAGGGCGCGAAATGCGCCACGCGCTCGAACGAGCGCTCGTTCACCAGCAGCCATTCGCCGCCCCAGATCGTGCCGTCGGTTCCGAGGCCGGTTCCGTCCCACGTGACCGCCAGCGCCGGAGCATGGAGATGATGTTCCGCCATGCACGACAGCGCGTGAGCGTAATGATGCTGGACGCCGGTAGCGGGCAGTTGCAGGCCGCGGGCGTACTGCGTCGAGCGATAATCGGGGTGCAGGTCATGGACAACCCGTTCAGGCTTCAGGCTGTAGAGGTCCTGAAAATCGGCGATGACACGCCGGTAGGCGTCGAAGGCTTCGGGCGTGTCCATGTCGCCGATGTGCTGGCTGATGAATACCTGCCTGCCTGCCGCGACCGCCGCCGCGTTTTTGAGGTGCGCGCCCGCCGCGATCACCGTTGGCGCGTCCTGTTCCAGCAGCACGGGCAGCGGCGCATAGCCACGCGCCCGCCGCACAATCTGCGGGCGGCCCGCCATGACGCGCACAATCGAGTCGTCGGCGTGGCGGGCAATCGGCCGGTTATGGATCAGAAACAGATCGGCAATGCCGCGCAGCCGTTCCAGCGCTTCGCGTTCGTCGATGCAGATCGGCTCGCCGGAGCGATTGCCGCTGGTGGCGACAACGGCGAAGCCAAGCTCGTGCATGAGCAGGTGGTGCAGCGGGTTCGACGGCAGCATCACGCCCAGATACGGATTGCCGGGCGCGACCGCCTCGCAAATGTCGCCGCCGCGCCGTTTCAGCAGCACAATCGGCGCTTCCGGCGAGGTGAGCAATTCGGCCTCCAGCGGCGAAACATCACAGGCTTCCTTTGCCGCTTCGAGCGATGGCAGCAGGAGCGCGAAGGGTTTGTCCTCGCGGTTCTTGCGCTGGCGCAGGCGTCGCACTGCCGCTTCGTCCCGCGCATCGACCATCAGGTGAAAGCCGCCCACGCCTTTGACGGCGACAATTTGGCCCTGTCGTAGCGCTTCCGCTGTTTTCAGCAGGGCGTCGTCGCGCTCTGCCAGAACTTTTCCCGCGTTATCCCACAGCGCAAGCTGCGGCCCGCAGGTCGGACAAGCGTTCGGCTGGGCGTGAAAGCGCCGGTCGAGCGGGTTTTCGTATTCCGCCTGGCAGTCGGGGCACATCGGAAAATGTTTCATGGTCGTTGCGGGCCGGTCGTAGGGCAGCGCTTCGATGATGGTGAAGCGTGGCCCGCAGTGGGTGCAGTTGGTGAAGGGATAGCGGTAACGGCGGTTTGCGGGGTCGAAAAGCTCGCGCAGACACTCCGGGCATGTACCGAGGTCCGGCAGGACGAGCGCGGTCTTTACGCCGTCTGTCTCGCTTTCCCGTATCTCGAACCGTGTGTAACCGGCAGGCGGCAGCGTCTGCCAGTCCAGCGACTGGATAATGGCGTGCGGCGGCTTTTCGACCTGAACGCGGCTCAGGAACTGCCGGATCTGCGTGTCCGGCGCTTCGATGTCGATCATGACGCCGCGCGGCGAGTTATTCACCCAGCCGCGCAGGCCCAGATCGCGCGCGAGGCGATAGACAAAGGGCCGGAAGCCGACACCCTGTACCGCGCCGGTGATCGTGACGAGCACGCGAGCGTCGTGTTCGATCATCAGCGTGTCGCGGGTGCGTCCTCTGATTTTCCCGTTTTCACGCCGATCAGTTCCAGATCGTGCGCTTCGTCTATCTCGCGCATCAGCCCGCACTGCGGGCAAACGAATATGTGCCCGATCAGGTCGTCGCTGGTGATGACCTGTGTATAGCCACAACCGCAGTTGTGTACCAGATTGACCGTTTCGATGCTGAGCTTCGCGCCTTCGAGGATTGTTCCCGCCGAAAGAGCGCCGAACGCCTGTCGCAGCGCGTCCTCGGAAAAGGCACTGCCGCGCCGGAATTGCACTTCGCTGACGGACTCGACGCCTTTTTGCTTCAGGTCGGCCAGCAGGCTGGTTACAATCGATTCGGTAATTCCGAATTCATGCATCTGTCATTCCTCCGCCTTCACTTTGCTTGCTTCAAGTTCCCGGTCAATCAGCGCCTGCGCTCGCTGAATGAGCTTCGGTAGCGCGTTTTCCACGTGTGGTGAAAGTTCGTCGCCCAGCCCGAAATCCGCGCCGTGAATGGAAAGCAACACGCCGCGAGGGCAAGCGCCGTAAAGGTCGCGCGCCGCTGCCAGCAGCGTTGCCGGGGTGACGTGGTGGGTGAAAATGCCTTCGGGCGCTTCCGGAAGCACTTCCGATTGCGCGATAACGCCCGGCGTGCCGCCGACCGCCGCGTCGATGAACACGACTAGCGATGCCCGGCTGACCGGCTCGGCCAGTTCCGGGGTGAGCTGGTGGCAGGCGCGAATATCGACAAGCGGGTGCTGGCCAGCGGCGGCGAGGCGCTGCGCCGCCACCGGGCCGGCGCCATCATCCCCTCGCAGTGGATTGCCGTAGCCGATGACCAGCACCATCATGGTCTACCTACCGCACAAGCTCGTCGACGACGCTGCCATCGGGCGCGAGCAACTGCACGTGCAGCGGCATCTGACCGACGGCGTGTGTCGAACAACTCAGACACGGGTCGTAGGCGCGCACGACCGCTTCCACGCGGTTGAGCATGCCGTCATCGAGGCGCGCCCCCTTGACGAAGTGCTGCGCGACCTGCAGGACGCCCCTGTTCATCGCCAGATTGTTGTGCCCGGTGGCGATAATCAGGTTGGCCCGCGTAATCAGCCCGTCCTTGTCGATCTGGTAGTGATGGATCAGCGTGCCGCGTGGCGCTTCGGCGACGCCGACGCCTTCATCGGCGTTGACCGCCGCGCGGGCGCGCACGTGCTCATCGAGGATCTTCGGGTCGTTCAGCAGTTGCTCGATGCGCTCCCATGCGTACAGGACTTCGATCAGCCGCGCGTAGTGGAAGTGGAACGAACTCTGGCGGTCAAGCTGCCGGAAGGCGGGCATTTCGGCGTCCGCCAGCGGCGTGCCGAGCGACTCGACGATGTTGAGGCGCGCCAGCGGCCCCACGCGATAGATGCCTGCCGGGAAGCCAAGCGGCTTGTAGTAGGGCGACTTGAGATAGGACGACGGCTGCACGGCTTCGGCGATGTAGTCGGCATAGTCGTTGCCGTCGATGTTGTCGGCGACGATCTTCCCCTCTGCGTCGATGAAGCGCAGCTTGCCGTCGTAGACGTTCATGCGCCCGTTTTCGCCGACAATCGACATGAACAGCGTCGGGAAGTTGGCGAAGGTGCGGATTTCTTCTTCAAAACGCTGGAACGTCTCTTTGTACCAGTCGAGCGTGTTGCGGGTGATCTGCACGACTTCCGGCAGCATCGCCAGAATTTGCTCGCGCTTCAGTTCGGTCAGCGGTTCGCTGACGCCGCCGGGCACGACCCAACCGGGATGGATGCGTTTGCCGCCCAGAATTTCGATGATCTGCTGTCCCGCCTGACGCAGCCGGATACCGTCGCGCGCCATCTGCGGGTTGGTCTGGTAGACGCCGAAGATGTTGCGCTTGGCCGGGTCGGCGTCCATGCCGAGCAGCAGGTCAGGGGCCGAGAGATAGAAGAAGCTGAGCGCGTGCGACTGCGCCAGTTGCGCCAGATTGAGCAATTCGCGCAGCGCGACTGCGGCGGGTGGCACGCGCACGGCCAGCAGCGCGTCACACGCCTTGGCCGAAGCAATCAGATGGCTGACCGGGCAGATGCCGCAGATGCGCGCCATCAGCGAGGGCATTTCGTGGAACGGGCGGCCCTCGCAGAATTTTTCGAAGCCGCGCAACTGCGTGACATGGAACTGCGCGTCTTGGACTTCGCCCGCGTCATTCAACTGGATGGTGATTTTGCCGTGCCCTTCGAGGCGGGTGACCGGGTCGATCGTGATCTGTTGCGCCATGGCTGCGTCTCCTATGCGCCGAAGCGGGTACGGTCGGTCAGGTCGGGGATGCGTCCGGCGACCAGCTCGCTCACGACGTGGAAGATGGTGTCGGCGGAGGGCGGGCAGCCCGGCACGTACACGTCAACCTGTACGACCGAATGGACGGGGCGCACCGCGGGCAGTAGCTTTGGCACGACCTGATCGGGAGCCGCGCCCAGCGGGTGCTCGTCGAGGTAGACGCGCTGAAGGATGGGGCCGACGCCGACGGGATTGCGTAGCGACGGCACATTGCCCGTTACGGCGCAATCGCCAAGCGAAACCAGAACTTTGGTTTTGCTGCGAATGCGCTGGATCTTCTCCAGATCCTCTTCGCTGCTGATCGCGCCTTCGACCAGCGTCACGTCCACGTCGTCGGGGAAATCCTTGAAATCGACCAGCGGGCTGTAAACGAGGTCAATGGCGTCCGCCAGATCGAGCAGCCGGTGGTCGATGTCGAGGAAGGACATATGGCAGCCCGAACAGCCGTCCAGCCAGACGGTTGCAACACGTTTCTTGGTCATCGTTGTTTCTTCCCTCGCATGGTCGTCAGATAGGGCAGAAACTCTCCCCGCTTGGTCATCTCGGCGACCGACTTGCCCTTCTCGAACAGCGCGCCGGTCGGGCAGATGTTCACGCACTTGCCACAACTGGTGCAGGTCGGCGATTCGCCCCACGGCTGGTCGAGGTCGGTGATGACCTGCGAGTTGATGCCGCGGCCCTTCACGTCCCATGTGTGCGCGCCTTCGATCTCGTCGCAGACGCGCACGCAGCGCGTGCACAGAACACAGCGGTTGCCGTCGAAGCCAAAGCGTTCGTGCGAGGCGTCAACCGTCGCTTTCGGGTAACGATAGGGATAGTCGATGTGCTGGATGCCGAGGCGGATCGCCAGATTCTGCAATTCGCAGTGCCCGTTGGACACGCATACCGCGCAGATGTGGTTGCCTTCCGAGAAGAGCAATTCGACGATCTGGCGACGGTAGCGGTTGATGCGCTCGGTACTGGTCCAGACTTCCATGCCTTCGGTCACGTAGGTTGTGCAGGCGGGCAGCAGCTTCGGCACGCCCTTCACTTCGACCAGACACAGGCGGCACGCGCCGACGGACGACAGGCCATCGACCTGACAGAGCGTCGGCATGTCGATGCCGTTTTCACGCGCGACTTCGAGCACGGTTTCGTCGTCGCGACCGCTGACGTCGCGGTCGTCGATTTTCAGGGTAACGACACGGCTCACGACAGCACCTCCGAGGCATGCAGCGACGGCGTTTCGTCGACTGCCGGTTTGTGGATTTTGCAGACGCCTGCCGGACAGGTCTTGTCGACAATGTGCGCCAGATATTCGTCGCGGAAATAGCGCAGCGTGCTGATGACGGGGTTCGGAGCCGCCTGTCCCAGACCGCACAGGCTGGTATTGCTGACGAGCTCGCACAGTTCTTCCAGCAGCTCCAGATCTTTCAACGTAGCTTCGCCGCGCGTGATCTTGGTCAGAATGTCGTACATGTGCGCCGTGCCGACACGGCAGGGCACGCATTTGCCGCACGACTCGGTCATGCAGAATTCCATGAAGAACTTGGCGACGTCGACCATGCACGAGGTTTCATCCATGACGATCATGCCGCCGGAGCCCATGAACGAGCCGACTTCGCGGAGCGACTCATAGTCCACCGGCATGTCGATGAACTGCGCCGGGATACAGCCGCCGGACGGCCCGCCTGTCTGGATGGCTTTCAGTTTCTTGCCATTGGGGATGCCGCCACCGATGCCATAGACGATTTCGCGCAGCGTCGTGCCCATCGGCACTTCGATCAGGCCGGTGTTGACGACCTGACCGGAGAGCGCGAATACCTTGGTTCCCTTGCTCTTTTCCGTGCCGATCTTCGCCAGCCAGTCGCCGCCGTTGCGAATGATCGGCGCGATGTTGGCGAAGGTTTCGACGTTGCTGATGAGCGTCGGTTTGCCCCACAGGCCCGATTCCGCCGGATACGGCGGGCGCGGGCGTGGCTGGCCTCGCCCACCTTCGATGGACGCGATGAGCGCGGTTTCCTCGCCGCAGACGAACGCCCCGGCCCCAAGACGAATCTGCACCGTGAAGCTAAACGGCGTGCCGCAGATGTTCGGGCCGAGCAGGTTGAGCCGCTGCGCCTGCCGGATGGCGAGCTGCAGCCGCTTGATCGCCAGCGGATATTCGGCGCGCACGTACAGGAAGCCTTTGTCCGCGCCGACGGCGTAAGCGGCGATGATCATGCCTTCCAGCACGCGGTGCGGATAGTCTTCCATGACGCTGCGATCCATGAACGCGCCCGGGTCGCCCTCGTCGCCGTTGACGACGACGTATTTGTGCGGCCCCTGCGCCTTGGCGACCGTGCTCCACTTCAGTCCGGTCGGATAGCCCGCGCCGCCGCGGCCACGCAGGCCGCTGCGCAGCACTTCATCGAGCACCTGCTGCGGCGTCATTTCGGTGACGGCCTTGATGACGGCGCTGTAGCCGCCAACGGCCAGATAATCCTCGATCCGTTCGGAATCGAGCTTGCCTTCGTGTTCCAGCACGACCTTGTGCTGTCTGGTGAAAAACGGGTGATCGGGCGGGCAAACCAGCCGCTCGACCGGCTCGCCGTCGAGGCTGTCGATGATGTCCGCTGCGTCCGACGGCTGGACGTTCTGATAGAGCACATCCTGTGGCTCCACCGTGATCAGTGGCCCGGCGGCGCACAATCCGCGACAGCC
>QGUR01000091.1 GCA_003242205.1 Chloroflexota bacterium
CCCCTACGGCGATGGGTGGCAAATCGGGATGGCCGTGGAACCGGGGACGGCGGCGGATGGATGTGTGGGTGCAGCGATTGTAGGGGCGGCGGCGATTGTGCGGGCGAGCCGGCGGCTCGCCCCTACGGCGATGGGCGGCAAATCGGGATGGCTGAGAAATAGGAATGAAAATGGATGATATGGCACGATCGGTCGCCGAGGCCGAAGCGCAGCAATTCATACTTCCAGACCGCTTTAGCGACAAGTGGCGGTCGTTTGCCATGCTGATCAATGGATATGCGATTGCCGAAGAACTCGGCTTTGATCTGCATTCGTGGGGGGCGGAACAGGAACGGCGCTTCAAGGAAAGCGGGAGCTGGAACCTCTCGGTGCTTGAGTGCGGCTGATGCTTTTCTACGAATTTCGCGCAGATTATTGGAGCGGCTGGACCTATCATGAGCGCGACGACCTTGTAGACAGTCTTTTTCTGGCGCTGAGCCGGGCGACCGGGCAGCCCTATACGCCGAAAGGCGAATGAGTATCGTGACAAGATGACTGTTTTCGCCCTCGATCTGCGCCGGTAGGCAGAGCCGGCGTCAGGATACTTAGACTTAGAGGATGAACGACTGATGGCAAAATCGAATCGTGAACGCGTTGGCGAAGTGATGGACGCCCTCAAGGAAGGGCTGGGGCCGTTTGTCCTGCGCGAGTACAAACAGTATTACAACGCCTCGCGCTATCTTCAGGAAATCGAGCTGACGCTGAGTACCAGCGCTTACAGCGCCCCGCACCTGCCCGACGAAGCGACGGCGCTGGAAGAAATCGACGTGCAGGGCTGGCTGAACCTGATGGTGCGCCAGTGGAACGAGATTTTCCGCGCCCGGCTCGGCAAGTCCGAGCGCTCGTATGTGGGCGAGCTGCAGGACGCGCGCAACGACTGGGCGCACCAGAAGCCGTTCACCAATGATGAAGCCTACCGTGTGGCGGATACCGCCAACCGGCTGCTGGAGGCGGTCGGCGCGCCAAAGCAGGCGCAGGTCGTCAAGGCGATCGGGCAGGAACTGCTGCGGCTGCGCTTTGAAGCGGAGATGAAGCAGGCCAAGAAACCAACCGGGCCGCTACCGATGGACGCGCCGGCCACGACCACGCGCGGCCTCAAACCGTGGCGCATGGTCGTGCAGCCGCACCCGGATGTGGCCAGCGGGCGCTATCTTCAGTCGGAATTTGTTGCCGACCTGTCACAGGTCGTTCAGGGCAAAGCCGATCCGGAATACGGCGATCCGATAGAATTCTTCCGCCGGACTTATCTCACCGAAGGCTTGCTCGACCTGCTGGCGACCGGCGTGCGGCGGCTGTGCGGCATGGGCGGCGATCCCGTCGTGCAGCTTCAGACCAGCTTTGGCGGCGGCAAGACCCACAGCATGCTGGCGATGTATCATCTGGTGAGCGGCGAGATCGGGTTTTCCGAGATTCCCGGCGGCGAACACATCGTCAGCCGCGTTGGCGATATCGACGACCGCATCAGCGCGAACCGGGCGGTGATCGTTGGCACGGCTTTCAGCGCCTCCGAGCCGCGGGTTTATCCCGACGCCACAACCCATACGATGTGGGGCGAAATCGCCTACCAACTCGGCGGGGTCGAAGCCTACCGGATGGTGGAAACCGCCGACCTCGCGGGAGTCAGCCCCGGTTCCGATACCATTCTCAGGATACTGGAAGACTATGGCCCGGCGCTGATCATCATCGACGAGTTGGTGGCCTTCGCGCGCAATCTCTATAACGCCACCGTGCGTTTGCCCGCCGGCACGTTCGACGCCTTGATGACCTTCATGCAGGCGCTGACGGAAGCCGTGCGCCGTTCCAGCGACTCGATAATGCTCATTTCGATCCCCGAAAGCGATATCGAGATCGGTGGCGAGGGCGGCAAGGCCGCGCTGGAAATTCTGGCCAAAATCGTGGGGCGCATCGAGTCGGTCTGGAAGCCGGTTACCTCGACCGAGAGTTTTGAGATCGTGCGCCGCCGCCTGTTCTCATCCGAGATCGACTTCGCCGCGCGGGACGCGGTGATTTCGGCCTTCCGCGAGATGTATGCCGGTAGCAGCGGCGATTTTCCACCGGGCGTGGCCGAACTCGATTACTTCAACCGGATGAAGGAAGCCTATCCGATTCACCCGGAATTGTTCGCGCGGCTGTACGAGGACTGGTCGACGCTGGACCGCTTTCAACGCACGCGCGGTGTGCTGCGGCTGATGTCGGCTGTCATTCACAAGCTGTGGCAGGACCACGACCAGTCGCTTCTGATTATGCCGGGATCGATTCCGCTGTGGGCTTCAACCGTCCGTGAGGAAATCCTGCGCTACCTGCCGGAAAACTGGCCCGCCATCGTCGATGCCGATATCGACGGCGAAAATTCAAAAACCTACCAGCTTGACAAGTCTATCCCGACGCTTGGCCAGTATTCGGCCGCGCGCCGCGTGGCCCGCGCGGTGTTCATGGGCAGCGCGCCCTCGGTCGCCGGCCAGTCCGTGCGCGGCGTCGAAGAAGTCCGCATTCGTCTGGCGACGGTGCAACCGGGCGAGCAGGTGGCGGCCTTCAACGACGCGCTGCGGCGGATGAGCAGCCAGTTGACCTATCTGTATTCGGACGGCGTCAGCCGCTACTGGTTCGACACGCGCCCCACCGTCAATCGCATGGCGCAGGACCGGGCGCAGACGATCGAGTGGGATAAGGTCTATGAAGAGGCGCTCAGGCGGCTGCAGGCGCAGGCAAAGAACAGGCGAGACTTCGCCGCGTTCCATGTCGCGCCACAGGCTTCCGGCGATGTGGCCGATGAAGACCGGGCGCGCGTGGTTGTGCTTCCGCCGGATTGCGTACACCGCCGCAATGACGGCACATCACAAGCGCAGCAGATGGCGCAGCAGATTCTTGAAAACCGCGGAAGCGCGCCGCGTTTGTACCGTAACATGCTCGTGTTCATCGCGCCGGACGCGACCAATGCCGAAGCGTGGGAGAAGGCGCTGCGCGAGTATCTGGCGTGGAAATCCATCGACGAGGAAGCCGAGCCGCTCAATCTGGACGCGCAGCAGCGCAAACAGGTAGCGCAAAGCCTGAAGGCCGCCGAGCAAACGGTCGAGGCGAGGCTGCAGGAGACCTATTGCTGGCTGATCGTGCCCACGCAGCCGGAGCCGACCGGCCCGATTGAGTATCAGGCGCACCGCATCGCCGGGGCGGACAGCTTCTACGAGCGGGCGGCGCGCAAGCTGCGCCAGAGCCAGATGCTGATACCGGCATGGTCACCGGATAACCTGGTCATCGAGCTGAACAACTACCTCTGGCGCGATCAGAACCATGTGGGCGTGAAGCAGCTCTGGGAGTACTTCGCGCGCTACTGCTATCTGCCGCGGCTATTCGATCAGGAAGTGTTGATGAACGCCATCCGCGACGGCGCAGCGCGTGAGGACGCGCCCTTCGGCTACGCCACATCGGTCACGGCGGACGGGCAGTACACCGGGCTGGTATTCGGCAGGCCGGGCAGCGTGTACTTCGATGCGACAAGCGTGATCGTGCGCCCGGAAATTGCCCGCGAACAGCAGGCGCGCGAGGCCGCGGCGGCGACCGCAGGAGCCCCGGCCATTGACCGCCCGATGCGGGGTGGTGGTTCCGGCGTTGGGACGGCGAGGGGAGGCCAGCCGGCCCCGGCGCCGGAAGCCACGCGAGAACTGCTGACGCGTTTCCACGGCTCGGTTCAACTGGACCCGCTCAAGGTGACGCGCGCGATCGACACGATCGCGCAGGAAGTGCTGCAGCACCTGACGGCGCTGGCGGACTGCGAGGTCGATGTGCGGCTCGAAATTACGGCGCATAAACGCAGCGGCTTCGACGAGGCGACGACGCGCACCGTCAGCGAAAACAGCCGCGTCCTGAAATTCGACAGCTACGGGTTCGAACGGGAGTAACACCGAGAAGAGGGGGTCATCATCGTGTACAGCAAAGCCGTCCATGACCGGCTGATCCGCCGCCGCAAAAACTGATGAGGAACTCGTTTTCTACAAGGAAGTCATTGAGCTAGGGGGCCTTCAGCATCTGACAGGCGATGCTCTGAGTGGCGCGCTGGGGCATCTGTTTTACGCAGTGATACAGGAGGATCTGAAGCAGGACCCGCAACGCCCGATGCTCTCGGCGATCGCTATCGGCTCGAAGAACGAGCTGGGCAGCGGCTTCTTTGAACTGGCTCGCGAGATGGGCAAGCTCAACAGCAAGGATGAGCGCGCGGAGCGGGCGTTCTGGATAGCGGAACTCAAGGCGCTTCGAGCGTACTGGCAAAATCAGCAGGCTTAAGGTTCTGAACGTTCAGAAGCGGGCAGGGGCGGCCAATCGGGCTGCCCCTGCTGTTTGTCTGTATCGGTTTATCGCACGCTCCATTTCGTCCTTGCCTCACATCACAGGCGGGCTGCCCCGGCACTTTTACGCGCTCTAAAACCCGCTATAATGGCCCCGCTATGACGACACAGGAACTCGCGCGCTATATTCCACACGTCGTTGCCGGCTTGCTGGCGCTGGGCGGCGTGTTATTCCTGCTGGCGCTGCACCAGCTTCGCGTGGGCCGGCGCGGCCCGTACTGGCGCATTCGCCGCGAAGCCGGGCAGCGCGGCGGCAAGTTGTTTCTGCTTTCGGTCGCCACCTTCGGCTTGGCGGGCGCGATTGCGTTCTTCAGCGGTTTCGCCGCGCTGGCGCTGGGGCGTTTTAACGAATGGTTCCTGTCGCCCGGCGCCGGGGCCGCGGCGGGAGCCGCGCCAACCCTCACCCTGACGATTGGCACGCTCGAACCGGCAGACCCGCCGACGCCGCTTCCCACGGCGACGCCTTCGCCCATGCCCACCGACACCCCGACCCTGACGCCGACGCTGACGCCCAGCGCGACACCGACCCTGACCCTGACGCCATCCGAAACACCGACGCCAACCGCCACCTATGAAACGGCGCTCAATCTGGCGCAGCCCGCCGGCGGTCGTGAAGCGCCGGAACAGGCGGAAGTCAGCATTCTCTCGGCGGATATGGCGGTGTCGAGCAACGCGACGCCGCTCAATCCGCGCGTCGAGTTTCCGACCGGCGTCAAGCGCGTGTATCTCTTCGTGAGCTTCCGCGACATGCAGGACGGCGTGATCTGGTCGCGCGTGCTTTACCGCGACGGCGCGCTGTTTCAGGGCAGCACGCTGCTGTGGAGTATGGGCGAAGAGGGCACGACCTACTTCTTCTTCGGCTACGACGAAGGCTATCCCGCCGGGCAGTACCGGGTGGAATTGCTGCTCGGCAACCGCGTGGTCAGCGAATTTGAGTTCGTCGTCAGCGACACCGCCGAAGCCTGAGCGCGGCGCGGCCCGCTGGCAACCGGGCGCGGCAGCCGCCGGGCGACTCCTTAAACGCACGCCGGTCTTTCCTGACCTGCCGTGAGCTTTGCCTGCTTTGGAGCGCGCGGGCAATCCATGTAGAATGACGGTAAGAGCGAAAACGCGGAGTTTTGGAACAAATGCCTTTGGAATATGAAGCTCTTGTCGGCCACCTCTATATCGTCGGCGGGCGCACGATCAGCGCAGCGCCGCCGGGAACGCTGGTGGAGGTGGCTCCGAAAAAAGCGGCGCGTGGTCGCGAGCTGGACACCTTCTTCGTCATGGTGCTGCCGGCGGGAGAGACCATCGCGCCTGCCGCGTTTTACGAGCAGATGTGTCAGGTTAGCGCCGAGCGTTATTTCAGCAGTTCGGGCAGTGTGACCTCGGCGCTGCGCGCGATTCTGAACTCGCTGAACGACGATCTGTACCAGCACAACGCCACCGATCCGAAGCGCTACGAGGCCAGCATTCTCTGCGCGGTGCTGCGCGGGCCGGATCTTTATCTGGCGCGCGTCGGCTCCGGGATCGCCGTGCTGCATCAGGAAGACGCGCTGCAACCGTTCCCGACCGATTTCGACAATAAGGACGCGCTCTACGGCCCGCCGCTGGGGATCGATCCGGTAGCCGATATTCGCATGGCGCACTACGAAGTCAGCGAGGGGACGCGTCTGGTGCTGTCCGACCCGCATTTGAGCGATGTCGAAATGGACCGGCTGGGCGAGGCGCTCGACGCCGAAGACGTCGCCGGGGCGCTGGTCAACCTGAAAGACCTGATCCTCAACCATGCGATCATGATGGTGGTCGAATTCGTCTCGCCGGAAGCGCCGGTCGCGCTGCCGGTCCACGAGGGCGAATCGACCGAAGCCATGGACGCGCTTGAGGACATCGGGGAAGGCGGCAAGCGCAAGCGCACGCCCGGCCCGCTCGACGCGCCGGTTCGCAGCCTGCTCGGCAAGGGCGCGCTGGCGCTGGCGGGGATCACCCGCGCTTTCAGCCTCGCTTTCGAGCGCTCGCTGCCGCCGCCAAAGGCACCCAGACGCAGCCGCCTGTCAACGCCGCTGGCCGCCGGGGCTGCCGTGCTGGTTCCGGTGATCGTCGTGGCGCTGGTGCTGGTGCTGTGGCTGACCGGCATCGGCGAGAGCGAGTTTGAGCAATGTCTGAACGAGGCGTCGACCGCTGCGGGCGTCGCGCGTCAGGTGTCTCCGGCGGACGTCGCCGGGACGCTGGCCGCCTGGAACGCCGTGCTGACCGTGACTGCCCGCTGCGAGGAACTGCGAGAGGGCGATCTGCAAGTGGCGGCGCTGGAACGCGAAGGCCGCGACTTGATCGACCGACTGCTCCAGATCAGCCGGCGGCGCATGACGCGCGTCGCGTCATTCCCCAGCGCAGGGCTGGCGCGTATCGTCCTGCAGGGCGAGGATCTGTACGTGCTGGACGACCGTAATGATCTGGTTTACCGCGTCAAGGTGGCCGAGGACGGCCTGAGTTTGGCCCCCGGCTCGCAGCAGCCGATTCAGTCGATGCGGCGCACCGCGCGCGTCGCCGAGTTCACGGTCGGCGATATTCTCGACATCGCCTGGGCGCAGGACGGAAGGGGCCTCAGCCAACCGAACGTGCTGGTCGCGCTCGACGCGAACGGCGTGCTGATCGAATGCCCGCCGCGCTTTCTCGATACGCTGTCGTGCGGCGCGCAGCAGCTTCTGAACCGCGACACGTGGGTTTCGCCTATTGCGATCACCTTTTGGCAGGGCAGGCTCTATATCCTCGATCCCGGCGCGAACCAGATCTGGCGCTACGAACCGGGGCCGACGGCCTTCACCAACGCGCCGACCGAATACTTCGTCGGTTCTGGCCGCCCGGACATTCGCATGGCGACCGATTTCGGCATCGACGACTCCGGGCAGGTCTATATCCTGATGTCCAACGGCGCGATCAAGAAGTACAACTCCGGTCAGGAAGTGCCGTTCGGTTACGCCGGTTTTCCCGACGGCCAGCAGATTGCGACGGCGCAAGGGATGTTTCTCAACCGCAATCCAATCGCGCAGGGGCTGCTCATCACCGACGAAAACGCGCGCACGGTTTACGAAACCACGCTCGGCGGCACGTTCATCGCGGCGTACCGGCCGCACGACGAGGAAATATTTGCCTCGCTTGCCGATGCCGTTGTTGACCAGAACCGCCGCATCATCTACGCCGTTTCTGGCAACTCGATCTTCGGTTTCCTGCGCGAAGAATAGCCGGGGCTGGTGTCCGGCCCCGGCTGTTTGCACGCGGGTGAATTGCCGGCGCAGCGCCCCGCTTGAGGCGACTGCGCCACTTGATTGCCCCGCGCTATGACTTGCCTTCTTTCTCGTACGGCACGCCGTCGGCTTTCGGCGCGACGGCCCGCCCGACGAGGCCCGCCAACACGATGATGGTGATGATGTAAGGAACCATTTGCAGGAACTGCGGCGGAACCGGCACGCCCAGGAACTGGAAGCGCTGCCCGAGCGCGTCGGAAAAGCCGAACAGGAGCGCGCCCGCGAACGAACCAAAGGGCGTCCACTTGCCGAAGATCATCGCGGCGAGGCCGATAAAGCCGCGCCCGCTGGTCATGTTGTCCTCGAAGTTGCCCGTCGTTTCCAGCGAGAACCACGCGCCCGCCAGCCCGGCGATCAGGCCGCCGATCAGCACGTTAATCCAGCGGTTGCGGATGACGTTGATGCCGAGCGTATCGGCGGCGTGGGGATTTTCGCCCACGGCGCGGGTCCGCAGCCCCCAGCGCGTGTAAAACAGCACAACGTGCGTCACGACCAGCAGAATGAACATGGCGTAGAAAATGGGACGCCCGTTGAAAAGCACATCGCCCAGCACCGGGATATCCGCCAGCACGGGAATGCGGATCGCCTGGAGCGTTTCGCGGCCCGCTTCGGACGAGAACAGCACTTCGCGGCGCAGGAAGCTGGTGATGCCGACCGCCAGAATATTGATGACCGTGCCGCTGACGATCTGATCCGTTCTGAACGTGATGGAAAGCCAGGCGTGCAGCAATGCCATCGCCCCGCCGGAAAGCACCGCCACCAGCACGCCAAGCCAGATCGCCGTCGCAGTCGGCATCATTTCCGCAAAGATCGTGAGGGCGACAAAGCCGAAGCACGCGCCGGTCAGCATCATGCCTTCGATGGCGATATTGACGACGCCCGAACGCTCGCACCAGATGCCGGCCAGCGCCCCCAGCGCGATAGGCGTGGCGAGGCGCACGCTCACCTGAAGCATGACGGTCACGTTGGTGCTATTGTTCGCCGCGGCGATAATCAGGATGGTCGGGATGATCAGAATGCCGTTGACGATCAGCCAGAAGCGTGCGACGCGATCCAAAACCGTGGCCTGCGGCTTGCGCTCATCCACGACGACCGGCGAGCCGCCGCTGATGAAGGAAGCAGCTAGCCCGACCAGCCCGCCGAGCAGAAACAGCCAGCCCGCGACCGTCACGAAGGACAGCGTCGGCACTTCGACGCGGGGAAGGCCGGAGCCAAACGTCAGCCCGGTGACGGTTTCGGGCGAATAGCTCTGCGGCGCGGCGATCAGCGCCCACAGGCCAAACAGGACGAACAGGATCGAAAACACGCCCGAACGGGTGATTTTCAGCCTGTCGCGCCAGGACTGGGTCGGGAGCGCCGGAGCGCTGGGGCCAAGTGGCGGAGAAGTCGTTTGCATAAGGATATCGATCCTGTTTCCGATTCAGCGGCTACAGGTCGTAAGCCGCTGGTGTAAGCTGGCCGTTGTCGTATACCTCGGTCAAATCGAATGCGGGCGTCGCCGCAGAAATATAGCTGAGCGTCACGTCGGTATTGTTGTCGATGCCATGCATGGCATTCGGCGGGATGTAAATCAGGTCGCCGGTGCTCACCTGACGCGACTCGCCGGCCACGTGCATCAGTCCGCTACCGGCGACGATGACGTAGACCTGCGGCTGCGGGTGGTTGTGCAGGCGCTGGCGCGCGCCCGGCGCGATATCCACCCACGTCACCGCGAACGGGTCGCCTTCGATGTCGCCTTTCCCCAGCAGAAAATGCGACAGCAGTCCCGCGCCCCGCAGACGTTTGTCAGCCGCTTCTTTTCTGCGTACGAACATAGCTGCCATCCTCTTAGCCGCCCCAGCCTTTCGAGAATGTCGAGGTCACTTCGCGTTCGGGCGTCTTGGGCACGCGCCATAGATAGCGGATGATGGCGTCGGCAGCGATGAACATGATGATGAGCGCCTGGATGATCTTCACCAGATCGATCGAAATGCTGGCGCGCACCTGCATCAGCCCCGCGCATGCCACCAGCGATCCCCACGGAAACCGGGAAGCGACAAGTTTGCGGGGTTCGTACGCGCCAGCAGCGCCACGGCAATGGCGTCGAAGCCGAGGCCGGCGAAAAATTCCGGTTGCAGAGAGAATGCCTTGCCGCTCAATTCGACGACGCCCGCCAGGCCGGCGAGGCCGCCGCTGAGCACCATCGCCAGAATGATGTTGCGGCGCACGCTCATGCCGGCATAGCGGGCCGCATCGGGATTCGCGCCGACCGTTCGCAGCTCGAAGCCGTAGATCGTGCGGTTGAGCAGCCACTGCGTGAACCAGACGGCAACGATCATTATCAACAGGCCCAGATGCAGCGAGCCGGTGACGGTGATCCAGCTCAGGAACAGGCCCGCCAGCGTGACCAGCAGCCCGTTCAGAATGGGGCGCAGCAGGTTCAGGCGCTGGACGCTGTTGCGGCGCTGCGTGTAAATGTCGATCAGCGCCGTGCCGATGCCCAGCAGGACAAAGATCAACGGCGGCAGCACGTCGAAGGTCGGAATGCGCGCGCTTTCAACCATGTAAGGCGTGCGCGGCACGCTGGCGTTCGGGTCGCCCAGAATGTACGGGTTGGTCCACTTGATGAGCCAGTCGACGAGGCGGATGGCGACGAAGTTGAGCATGATCGTCACGATGACTTCATGCGCGCCGGTAAACGCCTTCAGGACGCCCGGTATCGCGCCCCACAGGCTGCCGCCGAAAATGCCGACCAGAAGGACCAGCGGCAAATGGATGAAAATGGGCAGACCGACGAACAGCGGCGAGAAGCCAACCCACACGGCCAGCGTCGCGCCGATGTAAAGCTGTCCTTCCGCGCCGATATTGAACAGGCCGGCCTTGAAGCCGAGCGCGACCGCCAGACCGGCGATCACGAACGGGATCGAGCGCACGATCATGCTTTCCAGATTGGCCGGGAAGAACAACAGCGTCGAGCGCCCCAGACGCAGGTAAGCTGCCTCTGGCGTTCCTGCCTCGGTATAAAGCACGCCCGCCAGCGAACCGCCCGGCGCGATCACCAGCCGGTTGCCCGGTCGACGTACCAGCAGGTTATTCGCCGCCGCTTCGGGCAGTTCGTTTTCAATCGCTTCGGTCACGACTTCGTTCGTCAGCAGGCCGCGGCTATAAAGCTCACGCACCATGCTGATCTGCTGGGACAGGGCGGGTAGGTCGGTAATTCCCGCCGCTTCAACCTGAGCCAGCGTGCTGGCCAACTGGCGCGCATCGGCCACGCCGCCGCGCAGTTCGGCCATCGCGGCCAGATCGGCTGCCACCTGCGACGCGGGATCGAGACCGAGGGCTTCGAGAAG
Organism: Chloroflexota bacterium; assembly: GCA_003242205.1. Taxonomy (GTDB): domain Bacteria; phylum Chloroflexota; class Anaerolineae; order Aggregatilineales; family Phototrophicaceae; genus ZC4RG36. The sequence continues at coordinate 10,996 of QGUR01000091.1, forward strand.
CGGCAGTTGTTCGATACTGCGTTCGAGCGAGACGATCCCTTCGGCGTCGATGATCGTCAGATACTCAAGCAGCGTTTCATCGTCGTAGTTCGCCGCCGACGGCGCGACGGCTTCGAGAGCCGCACGGTCATCGGCGCTCAGGCTGTCGAGCCGGGCATAGCTTTCCGCCAGCGCGCGCACCTCGCTACGTTCAAGCTCGCCGAGGTCGGCGATCAGCGGCTGCATGGCCGCCAGCGTATCGCTGCCGATGCTGGCGATGTCGGGCAGGCGCGGGCCAAGCGCCGTGAGTTGCTCGTCGTCCACCTCGTCGCCTAGTGCGGCCAACGTTTCGCCAAAACTCCGGACACGCGCCACGCCGGTCGTGTTCACCGTATCGACGGAAGTCGCAAACCGGCGCAGGTCGCGCTGTACCAGATCGCCGCTGGCGGCGGCCAGCCGCTGCACCAGCGTCAGGTTGTCCGGCGTCAGCATATCGTTGATGACCAGACCGGTCGCGCCTTCCACCAACGCGCTGTAGGCCGTGCCCACGATTTCCAGACCGCGGGCCAAATTTCCCCTGCCGCCGGTCACCACCATGAACGGCACGGTAATGATGAGCGCGGTCAGCACCGCGAAAATGGGTAACAGTGGCGGCGAAATGCGCTGCCAGGCGCGGACAAACGCGGGGGCGGCTGAATCCGACGCGGCGCTTTGCTGCTCAGCCATTCACCGTCTCCTCTGCCTTCGTAGGATTAACGCCCGCCATGAGCAGGCCAACGCGCTCGCGGGTCGCCTCCTCAATCGGCAGCACGTCGATAATCTGCCCCGCATACATGACCGCGACACGATCCGAGAGCGAAAGAATTTCGTCGAGTTCGGCGGAGACCAGCAGCACCGCCGTGCCGGCATCGCGCATGCGTACGAGCTGGCTGTGGATGAATTCAATCGAGCCGACGTCGAGGCCGCGCGTCGGTTGGGCGGCGATGAGCAGGCGGTTATTGCGCGAGAACTCGCGCGCGACGATCGCCTTCTGCTGGTTGCCGCCGGAAAGCGCGCTTATCGGCGTGAACACGTCCGGCGTGCGGACGTCATACTGCCGGACCAGCCGCTCAGCCATTTCGATGATCGCCTGATCGTTGGTCACGATGCCAGAGCTGAACGGTTTCTGGAAATAACTTTGCAGCACGAGATTGTCTTTCACGGGGAAGGATGCGACCATGCCGTTCTTCTGCCGGTCTTCCGGCACATGCCCTGTGCCGGCGCTGGTCACGGCCCGCGGGCCACCATGCGTGACATCTTTCCCGTCGATCAGGACGTGGCCGCTGACGATGGGGCGCAGCCGCGTGATGGCTTCAACCAGCTCTGTCTGGCCGTTACCCTGAACGCCTGCGATGCCGAGTATCTCCCCCTCACGTACTTCCAGCGAGACGCCGCGTACGGCGGGCAGGCCGCGGTCGTCATTGACGTAAAGATCGCGCACGACCAGCACCGGCTCTCCGGGATTGGCCGGTTTCTTGTCCACCGACAGGATGACTTCGCGGCCCACCATCATCGAGGCCAAACTTTCGGGCGTGGCGACAATCGGGCTGGTTTCGCCGACGACGCGCCCGTTGCGAAGCACGACGATTTGCTCGCAGATTTCGAGCACTTCCTTCAGCTTGTGGCTGATGAAAATGATGCTCACGCCGCGCGATTGCAGCGTCCGCATGATGTCGAACAGACCTTCGGTTTCCTGAGGCGTGAGCACTGCGGTCGGTTCGTCGAGGATGAGGATGTCCGCCTTGCGGTAGAGCGCCTTGATGATCTCGACGCGCTGCTGCACGCCGACGGGCAGGTCTTCGACCAGCGCGTCGGGATCGACTTCCAGACCGTACTGCTGCGAAATTTCGAGGATGCGCCGTCGGGCGGCCCGGCGGTTCAGAAACGGCCCGTTAACGGTTTCGTTGCCCAGCATGACGTTTTCGGTCACGGTGAGCACGGGAACCAGTTGGAAATGCTGGTGAACCATGCCGATGCCGAGCGAGATGGCGTCGTTTGGATTGCGAATTGTGACCGGCCTGCCATTAACCAGGATTTCGCCCTCATCTGGCTCGTACAGCCCGTAGATGAGGTTCATCAGGGTGCTTTTGCCCGCGCCGTTTTCGCCCAACAGGCTCAGGATTTGACCCTTGTAGAGCTTGAGGTCGATATGGTCATTGGCGAGCACGCCTGGAAACCGCTTGGTGAGGCCGCGTACTTCCAGCACGGGGATCGCGTTGTTCATGAGTTGCCTCGACTGGGTGGCTGCACCAGAGATGCAGCCGGTGAACAGTGGTGTAAGTATAACTTTCCTGCGCGTTTTCGGAAATGTTGGGTAGCGTTTGCTGACCAATGTCAGGCGATCAGACGTACAAACGGTGTCGTTCTTCAGTACAATGGCGTGATGTCACGCCGTGATCACAGAGAGCAACAGCGAAGCCGATGAATTTTTCACCCCGCCCCATTCCTGCCTGTTTCAGCGCCGCAAACACGGCTGACTGCCGGAGTGCCTGCTCGTGAACTGCCGCATCTGCCGGTCGGCGGTCAGGCCGGGCTACAGCGTGAACGGCTGCCGGTTGGAGGTCTGTGATCACTGTGGCTTCGTTCAGGTGGCCGAGCGGCCGGACGCGCGCGCGCTGGAAGCGATTTATCAAGCGGCTTACTTTTCCCATGCCAAGTACGCGGACCTGAATACGCAGGCGGCGGAGAACGCGCGTCGCCTCGACCTCATGCGGCGCTTCCTGCCCGAAACGGGGGCGCGCATCCTCGACGCGGGCTGTGGCTCTGGCGATTTTCTGGCTGCCGCCAGCGCGCTATACCGCGTTTCCGGCTTCGACATTTCCGCCGCCGCGATTGACATCGCCCGCCAGCGACTGCCGCATATCGATGGCCGGCTGTGGGCCGGCACGTTTGAAGCGCTGCCGGGCGCGGCGGACGCACCCTATCAGGCGATCTGTCTGTGGGATGTCATCGAACACCTGTGGGACCCGGCGGACGCCTGCCGCCGCCTGCTCGACATGCTCGAACCGGGCGGTTATCTGTTTGTGTCCACACCGAATATCGGCGCGCCGCTGGCGCGAATCATGGGCCGGTACTGGGCTTTTATGACGCCGCCGGAACATCTCAGTTTCTTCACCCGGCAGGCGATGGGAATTCTGTTTGTCGAGCGGCTGGGGCAGAAGTTGGTCGATTGGTCGACGCGCGGCAAGCGCGTCAATATGGGCTTCCTGTTGCATAAGGTGAAGCGCAAAGCGCCTCGCCTCGTCCCGTCGCCAGTGATCGGGTTGTTCCGGCGTCCGCCGCTGTCGGGGCTGTCGGTTTACGTGCCATCCGGCGATATTCAGTACGTTGTCGTGCAGAAGCAAGAGGGTTGATATGTGCGGAATTTTCGGCATCGCGGTCAGCCCGCGTTCGACGCTGCGGCATGAGCGGCTGGAGCCGGTGTTGCGCCGCCTGTTTCTGCTCTCGGAAGCGCGTGGAAAGGATGCATCCGGGCTGGCGCTGCTGGACGACGACGAAATTATCGTGCTGAAAAACGCCGTGCGCGCCCGCGCGCTTCTGGGTTCGCGCCCGTTCGAGCAGGCGCTGGCGAGCTTTCGGCGGCGTGGGGCGCATCTGGCGATGGGTCACGCCCGCATGGTGACGAACGGCAGCGAGACCGACCCGGACAACAACCAGCCGGTCATCAAGAACGGTCTGGTCTGCATTCATAACGGCATCATCGTCAACGATGCCGAATTGTGGGCCGCGTTCCCCGCGCTGGAACGGCGCTATGAAGTCGATACCGAAGTTATCCTCAGCCTGTTCGAGATGTACCGCGCCGGGAGCCTGTCGCCGGTCGACGCCCTGATCGAAACCTTCCGCTGCCTGCGGGGCGCGAACTCGGTCGCGCTGCTGCCCGCCGACCTGCACGGCCTGCTGCTGGCCACCAGCAACGGTTCGCTCTTTTACGCCGTAAACGACAGCGCCCTGATCTTCGCCTCCGAGCGCTATATTCTGGAGCGCATCGCAGCTGAATTTGAGGAATTTGCACAGGCCAGCATCGTCCAGCTTGCGGCGGGAAACGGCTGCGCCGTCCAACTTGAACAGCTTATCCCCCAGCCGCTCTCCCTCCACGGCCACCAGAAGGCCCTGTCTTTGCCCGCC
>QGUR01000399.1 GCA_003242205.1 Chloroflexota bacterium
GTGGGCATATCGAACGGGCAAATCGCAAGTCTCAAAGCGAGTTCCTTTGCTGTGTCTGCGGACACACGGCTCATGCCGATGTCAACGCGGCTAGAAACATTGCACGGGCGGCTGTCATACCGCCTATCGTCTTGGAGACGCCTGCGGGCGTCGCGCCAGGGACAAGCCCCCGCCTTTAGGCGTGGGGTCTATGACAGAAAGGAGGCAAACGGCATCCCTCACCCCGTTAAAACGAGGTGTCCCCTGCCGCGATTTCTATGGACCTATTGCAGCAATTCGACCTCGGGGTGTTTCTCGTCGTCTGCGCCGGTCTGTGCCTTCTCGGCGTGGTCGCGATGGTCGTGCAGCCGGTGCTCGGCGCGCTTTCCAGTGTGCTCGATATTTTCTTCAATCTGGTGATGGGCGAACCCCTAACCGGCTGCGGCTGCCTCCTGATGGTTGGTTTTTGCGCGTTCGCCGCATGCGCCGCCGCATTTGTTGCCTCGGTGCTGTCTACCTGTGGCACACCCGAGGCCGTCAACTTCTGCACGCTGTTTGGGCGCTAGTGCGCGCGATTCTCGTAGAACGCGATGACCGCCTTTGCCATCGCCACAACCTGATCGCGCAGTTCCGGTGGGCTGAGCACTTCAACCGCCGTGCCAAAGCCCAGCGCGTATTCCAGCGCTTCTTCCTCGGTATCAAAGTGAAGGTGTACTTCGCTCCAGCCGTCCGGGCCGGGCGGCTCGATACGCTCGATCTTGGCGAAAGTTCCGGCGTAGCGCAGGCGCGGCAGAATATGCGGTGCAACACGTAATGCTACCGGGTGGCGCGGTAGGGTGGCGAAGAAGTCAGCCGTCGATTCAGACCAGTAACGGGCGAGGTCAAAGTCATCTGGCCGCTGGCACGGTTCGTTGAGCACCGTCGCGGAAACGATGCGGGAAACGCGGTAAGTGCGCGCTTCGCCATCGACGCCGGCGACCAGATACCAGACGCTGCCCTTCGCTACCAACCCGAACGGATCGACCGTGCGTTCGACTGTCTCGCCGTCGCTGCGCCGGTAGACGAGGCTCAGACGACAGTCGTTCCAGACCGCTTCCTGAACGATGGGCAGGCAGGCCACATCTTCCTTTGAGCGCTGCCAGCCGCTCAGGTCGATGTGCAGACGATGGCGAACCAGATCGGCCTGATGGCGGAAGCGTGAAGGCAGCGAGGCCAGTAGTTTGTGTTCCGCGCCTTCGGCGGCGCGCTGCAACCCCAGGTCGGCGAGCAGGGCGTCCGGCGCGCCGAGAAAAAGCGCCTGTATCTCGGTTGCGTTCAGGCCGACGAGGTTCGCTCGAAAACCTTCCACCAACTGCCAGCCGCCGTTCGGCCCGCGCTCGGAAAGCAGGGGGATACCCGCCATGCTCAGCGCTTCCATATCGCGGTAAATCGTACGTTCAGAAACTTCCAGACGTTCGGCAAGTTCCCGCGCCGTAACGCGCTTCTGCGCTTGCATGGCCAGCAAAATGGATACCAGACGATCCGCGCGCATAAAACTGCTTTCTAAATATGACAGCCGGTGTCAGGTACAGGAGTATACACTGGTGCTGCAAGCGAGAGGAGAACAGTAGTGATGACGGTTCGTTCAACGCAACCGCCGAGTCCGGCGCGTCCGAATTTCGCCAAAGGGTACGGTATTTCGACCAGCCCAGACGGGCTGATGTCGTGGGAGTGGGTCGATCAGCAAATGACCCGCGCGCGCAATTACTGGATCGGCAGTACGCGCCCAAACGGCGCGCCGCATATCGCGCCGGTGTGGGGCGTCTGGCTGGATGGTGCGCTGTATTTTGGCGGCGACTCGCAGGCCCGGCGCACGCGTAATCTGCTTGCCGATCCGCGCGTGGTCGCGCACCTCGAAAGCGGTGATGAAGTCGTCATTATCGAGGGCGTTGTCGAGCGGGTGATGGACAGCGAGCTTATCGGACGCATTGAGCGCGCCAACGCGACGAAGTATGGGATGCCGGAGCCAGACCCGGACGCAACGCCGGACCCGACGGCTGTCGTGTGGTTCCGGGTTGTGCCGCATGTTGTCTTTGCGTGGCTGGAGCGGGACTACCCGCGAACGGCAACGCGCTGGGTGTTTGAGTAGCTGGTATGCTGTAACCTCATCCTCAGCCCCATCTCCCAAATCGGCCGATTTGGGAGATGGGGCGTTTTTCTTCTCTTAAGCGCGTTTCCCGTTCTGCAGAGTGGGTAGGGCGTAAGTTATGCCGGGCTTGGCGCTGTTCCCAGCGATGGGTGGTCGCTGCTTTCTTCGAGTTTGCTTTTACTGCGTGACGCAACCGGTTCGCTCGCCGGCTTTGGCGTTATGGCCGGAGCGCGTGCCGGGGCGTCGCCCATCAGCGCCAGAAATTCGTCTCGTTCCAGCGTTTCGACTTCCAGCAAACGGTTGGCGACCAGATCGAGCTTGTCGCGGTGTTCCTGCAAAAGCTGGCGCGCCCGGTCATACGCCCATGTGACAAAACCGCGCACTTCGTTGTCAATTTCCTCTGCCACCGCCTCGCTGTAATCGCGCTGTTCCGAGATTTCGCGGCCCAGAAAGATCATCTCCTCCTTCTGGCCGAACATCATCGGGCCGAGCTTTTCGCTCATGCCAAAGCGCGTCACCATCGAACGCGCCAGTTTCGTCACGCGTTCGATGTCGCTGGCCGCGCCGGTCGTGATCTCGTCAAACACGATCTCTTCGGCAGCACGCCCGCCGAGGGCGATCACAATCTGATCCTTCATCCGCGATTTGCTGACGTAGGACATATCCTCGTCAGGCACGAACAGCGTTGAACCTCCGCTCAGGCCGCGCGGAATAATCGTGACCTTGCGAACCGGGTCGCTGTTCGGCAGCAAGTGGCTGATGACGGCGTGCCCGGCTTCGTGATAGGCGGTGATGAGTTGTTCGGCCTTGCTGATCACGCGGCTCTTGCGCTCCGGGCCAAGCAGGACACGCTCGATGGCTTCCTGAAAATCGCTGTTGCTGATAGTCTTTTTGTTTTTACGCGCCGCGAGGATGGCGGCTTCATTGACCATGTTTTCCAAGTCCGCGCCGACAAAGCCGGGCGTCGAACGGGCCAGCAATTTCAGATCGACGTCCGAAGCCAGCGGCTTGCCACGCACATGGACGCGCAAAATTTCTTCGCGGCCTTTAACGTCCGGGCGGTCCAGCACGACGCGGCGGTCGAAACGGCCGGGGCGCATCAACGCCGGGTCGAGGATGTCGGGCCGGTTGGTGGCGGCGATGACGATCACGTTGGTGTCGGTATCGAAGCCGTCCATCTCGACCAGAATCTGGTTGAGCGTCTGTTCACGCTCGTCGTGACTGCCGCCAAGCCCGGCGCCGCGTTGGCGACCGACGGCGTCGATTTCGTCGATGAAAATGATGCATGGGCTGTGGCGCTTGGCCTGCTCGAACAGGTCGCGCACGCGGCTGGCGCCAACGCCAACGAACATCTGGATAAATTCCAACCCGAAAAGGCGAAAAAAGGAAACCCCGGCTT
>QGUR01000400.1 GCA_003242205.1 Chloroflexota bacterium
ATTTTATCCTTCCTGAGAGCTAATTCAATCGCCGAAATGCGCTTACCGGGCTCCAAGGATAGAAGCCTTATGGAAATCCGGGCCTTTCGTGGATCGGACGAGGCGGAAGTTCTCGAAGTCTGGCGCGCGGCGATGCATGCCGATGCGCTGGGCGAACATCTTTTTCGCACCAAAGTCCTTTTAGACCCGAATTTTCAGCCCGACCTCCTGCCCGTAGCTGTCGAAGATGGACGGGTGGTCGGCTTTGTGCTGGCGCTGACCCGGCAGGTTCCGCTGTTTCTACAGGGATTGGAGCCGGACAAGGCGTGGATTACGGCTTTTGGCGTGCATCCCGACTATCAGCGGCGCGGTATCGGCACGGCGTTGTTCCAGCACGTCATCCAACTGCTGAGGACGCAGGGGCGCAAGACAATCGACATCTCGCCCTATGTGCCGAACTACTTTGTACCCGGTGTGGACAGCAGGGCCTATCCCGGCACGATCCCGTTTCTGGAGAAGCAGGGCTTTCGTGTTCTGTACAATGCGATCAGCATGGGCGCGGACTTGAGCGGGTTCCAGATTCCGCCGGAGATTTTGGAATTGGAACGGCGGCGCGAGCAGGAGGATGGCGTCACCATCCGGCCTGTTTCTTCCGCCGACCTGCCGGAACTGATGCCTTTTATCGTGCGGCACTTCGGCTGGGACTGGTTTCGCCACGCGCAGGAATATCTGCTGGATCTTTTTGGCGGCGTGAATGCCAGCCAGATTTGTTTTCTCGTCGCGCGGCGGCAGGGGCAAATCGTTGGCTATTGCCAGCAGCGGCTGGAACGCTTTGGCCCCTTCGGCGTCGATCCTGCCTATCGCAATCTCGGCATTGGGCGGTTGCTGCTGTTTCGCTGTCTGGCCACGATGAGCGCGCGGCACACGTTCTTTGCCTATTTTCTGTGGACCGGAGAAGACGCCGCGCGGCTGTACTCGCTGGCGGGCTTCAAGCGGCGGCGCGAGTTCGCCGTGTTACATTGCGATCTATGACTTTTTGCGAAGGAGCGGTTTGAATGTCGCATTTGATGGTCGTCGGCGCGCACATTTCGGACGCCGAGAACATGGCTGGCGCGGTCATGCTGAAGCACAAGCGGGCGGGCTGGGATATCAGCATCGTTCATGTGACCGCCGGGGACAAAGGCCACCCAACGTTGTCGCCCGAAGAGTACAACAAGATGCGGATGGCGGATGCTCAGGCGTCCGCCGAGTTCATCGGCGCGAGCTATGAAGTGCTTCCCTATAAGGACGGCGAGCTGGAAGTCAACGAGGAGACGACATGGGCGGTTGCCGACCTCATCCGCAAATACCGCCCGACGGTGATCATCACGCACTGGAAGGGAAGCCTGCACACCGACCATACCAACACCTACGAAATCGTTCATAAGGCGCTGTTCAAGGCGGGGCTACAGGCGTTCCGGCGCGAGTATCCGGCGCACTATCCTTCAGCCATCTATTACTCCGAGAACTGGGAGGATATGGAAGGCTACAGCGCCGACATTTATCTGGATGTCAGCGACGTTTTTGACGACTACCTGAAGCTGTTAAAGACGCACGCGCTGATGCGCGAAAACTATGCCAGCTTCCGCTACTACGACTATTATGAAGCGCTTGGCGTGGTGCGCGGTTGCCTCGGCGGCTTCCGGCGCGCGGTCACGCTGATGCAGCCGCACAGCCTCTATCGCTACGAGCGCAGGTCGGGGCTACTGGTCGAGTAGGTAATCGGAACCTCATCTCCTTTCCCGTTTTCCTAACCTCAAACAGGCTCGAAAGATCGGGCGGGGGATGAGGTTCCGGCCTTCACGGCTAACTCAACGGCGTGAAGCGGGCCTGTTTACTCCTCGGCCAGCTTCAGGTGATAACTGTTGACGATCACATCGCCATCCGGCCCCCATGCGGCGTAATACAACGGCGTTGCCTTGCCCAGCGGCAGGTGGCCGAGTATCTGCCCTTCGCCACTCGTCACGTCGATTACACGCACCGCGCCGCGCACGCTGGTATTGTCCGGGTCGAGCGGCGTGTTTTCTTCGTCGGGGTGCAGCCCGAAGGTGAAGAGCAACAACGAGCGGCCATCGGGCGACCACGCAGCCTGCAATGGTCGCAGCGCGCGGCGTTCCGGCGTGTCGTTGGGATGCGCGGGCAGTGCGACCGGCGTCAGTTCGCCATCGCCGGCATCGACCACAAAGGGCCAGACGCGCGCTGGCGTGCCGCCGCTGTCGCCCGCCCACAACAGCAGGCGCGTGCCATCGGGCGACCACATCACCGGGCCGATAGCCGTGAGCGATACGTCGGCGAAAATGCTTCTGGCCGCCGCGTCAATCTGTTCGAGGGTTGCAAGCAAGCGCGGTTCTCCAGCTTCTGTGTCCACCAGCCAGAGGCCATCATTTTCCGCGTCTGCCTCGCGGTGTAACACCGTGAGCGCCAGTGTCGCGCCATCCGGCGACCAGTCCATCGAAGTCGTCGCGCCAGCCGCGCCATTTCCCGGAACAGCCAGCAGCGGCTGTGCTTCCCCGGAAGCGCTGTCGATCAGGACGATTTCGGCGGGCTGGAACGTCCCATCCTCACCGATCACCGACTGCTCGACCGCAATGCGCGCACCATCCGGCGACCATGTTGGATTGAGTTCCATCGTCGTGCCGGGGGCGGGCGTCGCTCCGTCCTGTCTGGTCAGAGGGCCGGTATAGCCATCGTCAGTGAGGTTGGTGAACTGCTCGCTTTCCAGATCGAAAATCCAGAGGTCGGTGTCCAGCAGCGTGGCGAACGGCTGGCTTGCCACCGCGATCCGTGCGCTGTCCGGCGACCAGCGGAAGGGGACGTGTGGCGAAGCGGGATCGGCTTCGAAGCCACGTGGCAGGTCTTCCGGTCGTTCAAAGTAGCGCGGTTCGTCGCCCGGTTCGCTCAACGTCAGCGTCAGATACCGGTCGATATGGCCGTTCAGCCGGATGGAGCTATCGTGGACGACCCTCCTCCCGTCCGGCGAGGGGAAAATACGCGCCGATCCCACACCTGTCGATAGCGGCAGCGCGAGAACCGACTCGACACGCCACGTCGCGCGATCCTGTCCGGCGACTGCGCCGGAGAGCGCGAGTAGCAGGCAAAGCATGATGATTGCGGCAATTTGTCGCATAAACTACCCCTCGTTTACTCCAAATTCAGGACATTAAGTAGGCAAGCGCAGCGCTCAAAACAGCCATATCGAACGGGCGTCTGCAAATTGTCTCTCTATTTCCGTGCTATGCCAACAGGAATTATTGGGAGGTGAAATATTCTTTACGTTTGCTTCGCCATTCCTGTCATACGATCAGGAAATCGCAAAGCGCTCCGGGGTGTAATTGCCATGAGCCGGATACTGGTCGAGCAGCTTGTTGATCTGCTGGCGCGGTGGGATGCCATCATCGAAGAGGTCGAGCTGCGCTGTGCAGACGGTTGCGTCCCGGCTCAGGCAGCCTATTACGCCGCTTTATTGCCGGG
>QGUR01000092.1 GCA_003242205.1 Chloroflexota bacterium
TATTTTTTTTTTTTATTATGACTGGTACCCCCCAGATTTCCACAGGGTGGGTGCTGTGGAGCGCTAGATGTGTATAAGGGACCGCCTTTTTACGGTAGCGGCGCGCCGTTTTCAGCACGACCTCGGTTCCGCCGACGTTGATCTCAATCGTGTCGATTGGCTCGCTGATGATCTTATGCACGCCGACGGCAGCGGCCAGATGGTAGATGACGTCGCACTCGCTCACCAGCCGGTCCATGACGGTGACGTTGCGAATATCCTCAATCGCGTAGCGAAAATTCGGGTTTCCTTCCAGCGGGGCGATATTGGCAAAGCGCCCGGTCGAGAGGTTGTCGATGACGGTGACGCGTTGGCCACAATCGAGCAGCCGGGCTGCAAGATGACTGCCGATAAATCCGGCTCCGCCGGTAATCAATGCGTGGGTCATAAGTCTCTTCCGTCGCCGGATAGTCTGTACGCGAGGATGTTACCGTAACGCCCGAAACTTGGCGACCCCGATGATCCTGCAGCGCGTTGGTCAGCAACCTTGCCGTTTTCCAACCGGCAGGTTTGAACCTTTGAACCTGAGCATGTAAGCAATTGTGTGTGCAGTCTCGGCTATGTTAAGTGGAGGGATTGCGTTGTAACAAACAGCATGATAGAGTCGGTTTGAAATCTGAAACACAGGAGTTAGAAAAAGTTTGAAACTCCTGTAGTAAGAAAGCGTCGACGCATGGCGGAAAAAATCTTGGTCATCGATGACGAAGAGACGACGGTGCAGCTTCTCGCCTTGCTTTTGGAGCGGCGGGGATTTGAAGTCATCAAGGCATACAGCGCCGAGGATGGGCTGCGCAAGGCTTACCGCCATCAGCCTGATCTGGTGTTGCTGGACATCATGATGCCCGACATGGATGGCTGGGAAGTCTGCAAGCGTCTGCGTGAAATGTCGGATGTGCCGATCGTCTTTCTGACGGCGCGTAGCGAAGTGAAGGACGTCGTGCGCGGGCTGGAAATGGGCGCGGATGATTACATCATCAAACCCTACGACAACGACGAACTGGTGGCGCGCGTTCGGGCGCACCTGCGCCGCTCGCCCAAGCCCAACATGAGCGAGGAACTGGTCTTCAACGGGGGCGAGTTTCGCATCAATTTCATGAACCGCGAGGTGCGCGTGCGTAACGATGTAAAGCACCTGACGCCGAAAGAATTTAACCTGCTCGGCGTGCTGGTTCGCAATGCCGGTCGTGTCGTGCCGCGCAACGAACTGGTGACCGAAGCATGGGGCGAGGAATACGCCGACGCCATCGACAGCCTGAAGCTCTACATTCACTACCTGCGGCAAAAGCTGGAGGCCGATCCGGAGCGACCGGAGTATATTCTGACTTCGCGCGGCGTCGGCTATCGTTTCGCCAACCGCTGATCGCGCAAATAGGTGACCGGAGCAAAAAAAGAGGAAGCTGGAGAGGCTTCCTCTTTTTGATTTCGGACGCGGAAACCAGCTATTCCTTGATCGGCCCCAGAACGTAGGTGTGCAGAACGCCCGCGAACAGCCCGCCGCCGAACATGCCGATAAAGTACGGCAGGACGTAGCTCAGGTCGCCCGCCACAATCGCCGGGCCGAGCGTGCGCGCCGGGTTCAGCGACGCGCCGGTATACGTGCCGCCCGCCAGAATGGCCGCTGCCAGCGTGACGCCGATGGCGAACGCTGCCATATTGCCGCCCTTGCCGTAGATGGCGGTCTGGTAAATTGTGCTGACGAGGAAGAAAACGAGGATGAATTCGAACGCCGCCGCTGCCCAGACGTTACTTTCCGTCAGGCTGCCGACGGTTGGGCCGACGTTGTTCGTGCCGAGGATGATCTGCAGAACCAGTGCCGCGCCGCTCCCGCCGGCAAACTGCGCCACCCAGTAGGCAATCGCGCGGGCGAAGGTGATTTTGCCGCCAATGAGCAGGCCCGCCGTCACCGCCGGGTTGATGTGCGTCTCGCTGATGTGGCCATAAGCGTAGATCAGCGCCGCCAGAATCAGGCCGTGCGCCAGCGCCGGTACGACGACAGGCTGGCCCGATGCGACCGCCGCGCCGCCGATGAAAACCAGCGCGAACGTACCGATGAATTCTGCCAGTGCAGGTTTGGCGATGTTATCCATACTGCGTTTCAATGCCCCCTGTTACTCATATTGTATTCAGCACTTGCAACACCCGTTGCGCGATATCGTCACGCATGGAATGAAACTCAAACAGGGCTAACGGATGCCCCAGAATACGATCATGCCGACGAGTACCGCCACGGTCGAGATGACGGTCATCCAGAAGCCGGGTTTCAGAAAGTCGTTGAATGTATAACCGCCGGGACCCATCATCAGGATATTGACCGGATGCCCGAGCGGTGTCAGAAACGCGGCGGAACAGGCAATTGCCACCGCAACCCCGACTGCGTGAGGATTAAGTCCCGTTTGCAGCGCGGTCGTCACGGCGATCGGCGCGACGATGAGCGCGGTGACCTGTCCGCCAAGAAGTTGCGTGATGAGCACGGTCATCAGGAACAACCCGCCTACGACGGCCAGATTGCCGGACGACTGTAAGGCCGTTACCAAAACGGTGGCGATCTGGGACGCAAGCCCTGTTTTTGTCATGGCAATGCTGACAGGCAGCATTCCCGCGATGAGGACGATCACCCGCCACTCGACGGCATTATAGGCGTCGTCCATACTCAGGCAGCCGGTGAGCACCATCGCTACCGCGCCGGCCAGCATGCCCACGGCCACCGGAATGATATTCAGAATCGTTGCCACGAGCACAACCGCGGTGATGGCGGTGGCCCACGTCGCCTTGTGCGGCCTCGGCGGGCGATAGGCATGGCCGCTTTGCAGCACCAGAAAATCGCGCTCTTCCGACAACGCGCGAATGGCCTGAGCCGGCCCAACCATGAGCACTGCGTCGCCCACTTGCAACGGTCTGAGGCCGACATCCGTGCGTACGCTGCGGCCTTCACGCCACAGCGCCACCGCCGTCAGGCCATACTTGTTGCGGAAGCGTAGCTCCTTAAGCGTCTTGCCGATGGCGTTCGAGCGCGGCGGGATGACGACCTCGGTCAGATCGACCGAATAATCGTGTTGCGTGTTCTTGATGCCGTTGTTGCGCCCGACGGAGACGCCCCATTCCGCCAGTTTCCGCACGCGATCTTCGGTCCCAAGCGTCAGCAGATAGTCGCCCGCGCGCAGGCGTTCATTCGGCGCAGGCGCGAGGATGGCATGGTGGTCGCGCCAGATGGCGACGACGGTCACGCCTGCTTCTTCGCCGATGCCGCTGCGATCGAGCGACATGTTCACCAGCCGGCTTCCGGGCGGAACGCGCACTTCCCACAGCCGGTCGTCCAGCCGGTACGTTTCGCGCAGCGAGCGCGAGAGCGCCGCCGCGCTGACGCTGCCCGAAGGCGACTCGCGGTCTGGCAGCATGCGGCGGCCCCAGATGGTCATGAAGACCAGCGCTGCGATGGCCACCAGTCCGCCGGTCGCCAGAAAGTCGACCATGGTGAGGCCGCCGAGGCCGTTTTCCTGCAACACATCGCTGACGATGATGTTGGCCGTGGTGAAATAGGTCGCCATGCCGCCGACCAGCGTGCCAAAGGCAAGCGGAATCAGCAGCTTGGAGGCGCGCACGTTGGCGTCGCGCGCGACCTGAACCACCGCCGGCATCAGCATTGCGCCCGCGGCGATGCTGATCATCACCAGCGAGAGCAGCGCGCCCGCGCCCATCACGATGATGACCAGACGCACTTCCGAACTGCCGCTGAGCAGCCGTATGCGGTCGGCGATGTTTTGGACCACGCCTGTGGCGTTGAGCCCTTCCGTAATCACAAACAGGCTGACGATCGTGATGATGGCCGAGCGGCCAAAGCCAGAAAATGCTTCTTCGGGCGTGACCAGACCGGTAACGCCAAGCGCGAGCAAAACCAGCAGAGCAACAACGTCAGGGCGGAGGCGGCTGGAGGCGATCAGTCCCAGAGCCGCCGTAACCACCCCGATCAGAATCCATTCTTCAGAAGTCATATACCGGAAAATATCGTGAGCAGTCGTATTCTCGAAGTATACGCCGTGCTCCTTCGGGTAACAACGGGCGGCTGTTTCTAACGCGCGATTTCCTGCAGCCGCACTGCTTTAGCGGCTGCAGAGTGTCACAAGCGCGTGAATAAACCGGGCGAGTTCGCCCGTCCACTCCGGGATAAGACGGCTTTGCCTTGCAGTTGCCGGTTGGCCATCGCCGCGCCGGCCAGAGGTTGCCGTTCTTTCCCGGTATCTTCGTTCAGACCGGGTTCCTTTCGCTCAGACGACTTCTTTTAGCGTCGCGCCCAGCCGCTTGATCCCTTCCACAATGCGCTCCGGGCGGGCGTTGCTGAAGTTCAGGCGGAATGTGTTTTTACCTGTGTCGCCGATGAAGAAGTCGTCGCATGGCACGAAGGCGACATCCTTCGCCAGCGCCAGCTTGAGCACGTCGCGGGCGTTCAGGTGCTCCGGCATCGTCACCATCAGGAACAGGCCGCCCTCCGGGCGTGTCCACGTAACTTCCTCCGGGAAGTGCTCTTCCATCGTGGCGAGCATCAGGTCGCGCCGCTGGCGGTAAACGTCGCGCAGGTTGGCGATGTGCGCTTCCAGAAAAGCCTCGTCGCGCGCGACTTCGTAAGTGACGTATTGGTTAAAGGTGCTGGTATGCAGGTCGGTCGCCTGTTTTACCTGCACGAGTTTATCGATGACGGGCAGGGCCGCCGCTACCCAGCCGATACGCAGGCCGGGCGTTAGCACTTTGGAGAACGTGCCGCAGTAAATGACGCTGCCGTCCAGACCGGTCGCGCCGCGATGCTCGGCTTCCATCGCCAGTACGCTCGGCGCGGGATCGCCGCTGTAGCGCAGTTCGCCATACGGATCGTCCTCGATGAACGGCAGGTTATACCGGGCAATCAGCGCCGCCAGTTGCGCGCGCCGCTGGCGTGTAAGCGTTGTGCCCTGCGGGTTTTGAAACGTCGGTATGGCGTACATCAGCTTGGGATGATCGGCCAGCAGCGGCTCCAGCTCATCGACGATCATGCCATCGCCGTCGGTCGGTACGGCGGTAAACCGGAGTTGAAACGGTCGCCACGAGGTCATCATGCCGACGTAGGTCGGGTTCTCGACGATCACGCCGTCGCCTTCGTTGAGGAAGATGCGCGCCAGCATATCGACGGCCTGCTGCGACCCGCTGGTGATGAGGATGTTGTCAGGATGAACCTGAAATTTGCCGTGCGACAACCGCCGGGCAATCAATTCACGCAGTTCGGGCATGCCCTCGGTCGTGCTGTACTGCAGGACTTCCGGCCCGCGTTCGGCCAGTACCGTGTCCGCCGCCTGACGGATGCGTTCTACCGGAAACAATTCCGGCGCGGGCAGGCCGCCCGCAAACGAGATGACTTCCGGTCTGGCGGTGAGCTTGAGAATCTCGCGCACGGTGGAGCGCTTCATGTATTGTGTGCGGTCCGCAAACAGCGAGTCCCAGTTCATGATTCCTGTGCCTTCTCGTGGTGTGATGGGGGGAGCGTGTGCCTCAGCGTCATGCGCTCCCCTGTTCGATATAAACGTGTTGCGCTCATGAGGGGCGGCGGCGAACCCCCCGCATAACCGTCATTCGCCGCGCATCACCCGGTAGCGAAGGACATAGTGTGCACCCTCCGCCGTAAAAGCAAGCTGGATTTCCCCGTGCGCGCTATCAGCGCTGAAGATTTCGACATCTCCGATACGGTCATCGCCCAGCAGCAGGTCGCGTTCCCGCAGTTCGAGCCGCGCCCGTTCCCCGCTGAATTCGATGCGAAAGTCCTCCGCGTTGAAGGTCTGCATCGGTATCCATCCCTGACGCGTGTGCAGCCTGCCATGGACGAAGTCGACTTCATCGACCTGCTGGTCGTTTTCAAGTCGCTCCCGCATTCGCAGCCCGCCGACCGACCAGACCGTGCGGCCATCGACGTTGATGTAGATTTCATCGCCTTCGTTTTCCTGCGCCGTTATGCAGCGCAGCGAGATCAGTTGCAGGGCTAGCGGCGCGGTCGTCATCGTGGCCAACCTCCCGGCTGAAACGAGCGTTAACGGCTACGTTACCATACCAGACCGCGCGCGGCTACAGACCAAGTGACCTCTACCGTTTCGCCCCGCACGCCGTAGAGCTGGTTGTGCAGGTTGGTGACGACGCAGGTATGGACCGGAATGACATGCACAATCTCGCCGATGGCAGGCCGGCGCTCGCAGGCGCTGACGTCGACATAGGCATGTTCCTCGTTAAGCTGGTAGATGCGCGCCTCCGGATATTCGACGATGTGACCGTAACCGCCGTCGATGGTATCGCTGGTGAGCGTCTTGCTGCCGCTGTCGAGGATAGCGCGCGTTTCGGATGGGCGGCTGACGACCGTCGCGCGCACGCGCATGGCGCAGTCGTCCAGCGTCGTCCAACCCTTGACGACCGATGTCCAGTCGTAAAAGACGTAGGTTCCAACGCGCAACTCGGTCAGTTCCGGGACTTCATGCGCCTGCAGCGCCGCGCCCGTGCCGCCGCCGCTGACGCTTTCCACGCCGATGCCCGCCTGTTCGAGCCGGGCCAGCACTTCCTGCAGCGCCGGGCGGATCGTCGCGTTGCTGGGATACACCAGCAGCCCCGCGAAATGCAGGTGCGGGTCGGCGTCGATCTGCTTCGCCAGCTCGACCGCCCGCTCGACCGGCGCGCCCGTGCGCTGGATATCCGTTTCCAGATCGACCATGACGCGGATCGTCATATCTCTGGCCGCCGCCGCTGCCGACAATCCTGCGATCACGGTGGGGTGATCCGCCGAAACGGTGACGCGGTTATGGAGCGCCAGCGCGGCCAACCGCGCGGTTTTCCGCTCACCCAGAATGTTGTATGGAATTTGAATGTCGTGAAAGCCTTCACCGGCAAAGATTTCGGCCTCGCTAACCTTCTGGCAGGCGATGCCAACCGCGCCCGCTTCCAACTGGCGGCGCGCGATGTCGGGAATCTTGTGTGTTTTGATATGCGGGCGAAAGGCCAGACCAAGCGCGTCGCAACGAGCCTGCATATTGCGGATGTTGCGCTCCATCCGGTCGAGGTCGATCAGCACGCTCGGCGTTTCCAGATCATGAATTGAGAGTGTTGTCATGGCGTTTCGTTTGCCTGTGATTTCTTCCCCTCTCCAAAACGACTTTTGCGCTTCGGAGAGGGGCCGGGGGTAAGGTTGGGTGAGGTTAGCGCACGTAGTCGAGCACGAGCACGCGCGTCGCCTGCGGCATGGTCTCCGGTGTTAGCTCTACCTCATAGGCACAGGCGAAATCGACATCTGCTTCATCAAAATAACTGAGAAATTTTTCGATCCAGAACGTGTTGCGCGGCTTGTAAGTGAGCGTGCGGAAGTGCATCGGCACGACGAGCTTTGGCCGCGTGCGGTCGATGACGGTCTTGAGATCATCCAGTTCGATGGTCGGGTGGCCGCCCGCCAGCGCCAGCAGCACGTCCAGCCCTTCAAAGAAGCGCAACTGTTCTTCGGTGAAGGCGTTGCCGACGTCGCCCATATGCCCCACGTGCAGCCCATCGACCTCGAAGCGATAGAGCGCGTTCTGGTCGGGGTCGTGAAAGGCGTGGTTGAGCGCTTCCATCGCCTGAATGGCGCGGATGGTGATGCCTTTTTCCACACGCTGCCCGCCGGTCTGCGCCACGTCCAGCGCGTTGACGACGATTGGCGTGCCGGGGATCAGGTCGGCGCGGCAGTGGAAGCTGTCATTGTCCGACGAAATCACGACGATATCGGCGGTTTCCTCAATGGGCGGGTAGCCCGCCGTTTCCGGCGTGTACGGGTCGGTGATGATCGATACGCCGTTGGCGGCGGTGATGCGAAAGCTGGCGTGGCCGTACCATTTGAGCTTCATCGTAATCCCCTGGTGGTCAACAAGGTCATCACAAGGCGGAAATCTGCGCCTGGTTGGCGCGCGCCGATGCGCGCAGGCCGTCCATCAGGCGCATTGCCAGCACGGCGTCTTCGGCGGGGAATCGCGGGGGCCGGTTATTCAGCAGCGCGTCGGCGAAGTCCTCCACCATCAACTGGTACTGGTCAACGGGCGGGATTTCGATCTCGGTATACTTGTCGCCCTGCCAGTGCCGGATTTTAGTTGGCCGGTCTTTGGGCGGCGTAAAGCCGTTTTCGACGACGATCCGGCCCGTGCTGCCGCGAATCTCGTAACCATCTTGCCTGAACGTTCGCAGGCCGCAGTCGAAATGCCCCAGCACGCCCGATGGAAAGACGAGCGCGCCAGCCGCGAATTCGTCGGCATCGCGGTCGTTGAAATGCGCGAAACAGCTCCAGGCGACGGGTTCTTCGCCGGTCAGGAAGCGCATGACGCCAACGGCGTAACAGCCTACGTCCATGATGCCGCCGCCCGCCATCGAACCGAACAGACGGATATTGGCCTCGTCGCTCACGGCGAAGGTGAACGCGCTGGAGATGAAATGCACGTCGCCGACCGCGCCGCTCTGCACCATTTCGAGCACGCGCTGGGTTCGCGGGTGGAAGCGGTACATGAAGGCTTCGGCCAGCAGGCGGTTGTGCTGTTTGAATGCATCGACCATCTCCTGTGCCTCGACGGCGTCGCTGGCGAGGGGCTTTTCGCACAGCACGTGCTTGCCGGCTGCGGCGGCCTTGATCGACCATTCGGCGTGCTGGTCGTTGGGAAGCGGGTTGTAAATGGCGTCGATGTCAGGATCTTCCAGCAGCGCTTCATAGCTGCCATAGGCGCGGGGGATGCCGAGTTTGCCGGCAAAGGCGCGCGCTCGTTGCAGGTCGCGACTGCCGACGGCGACGACTTCACCGTTGGCGGAATTCTGAATGGCGGGAATGACGGCGCGCTCGCCGATTCTGGCCGTGCTGATAATGCCCCAGCGGATTTTGTCTGCCATAGCTTCTTCCTGTTTTGTATCAATACGCTCGTGCAGGCATCTTTATCACCGGTTGTCCGGCAGTTCGGGTTTTCGTTCGGTGAAGAGGCGCAGCGACAGTTTCTCGCCAAGCTCGATAACCGCGTTCAGCTCATCTTCCGCCGGTTCGACGGTTGGCCAGCGCACGGTGGCATCTTCGATCAGGCCCGCGCGCCGGAACAACGCTTTGCGGGCGTGCAGCGAGAACTCGTGCCCGCGCCCGGAGACAGCCGTGACCAGCGGCTGGATGTGTGTCAGGATGCGGTCGACTTCAGCGGTGTCGCCGCGCTGCCACGCCGCCCATATCCGAACGAAATATTCGTTGAAGCCGCAGCCCGGCAGCAGTCCCGCCGCGCCGGCCTGTAACTCTTCGCGCAGGCCAAGCCCGCCGATGCCGCCCAGCAGCGTGACGCGTTCACCCAGACGCTCGTGCAGCGCCGCGATGCGTTCCGCCGAACCCGGCCCTTCGATCTTGAAATAGAGCACGTTGGCGGTGTGCTCGGCAATGCGAACCAGCGCGTCTGTTGACAGATTGCAGCCGGCATAGGCCATGATCTGCGGCGACATCTGCACCATGATCGGGACTTCGATGGCGTCCGCCAGCCGGATATAGTGCTCTACCAGCGCTTGCTCATCGAGCTTCATGGTGTTTGGCGGCAGGACCATCAGCGCGGCGGGGCGAAGCTGCCCCAGCCGGCGCGCCTGCTGGATGGCAGCGGCGGTGCTGCCCGCCGCCATGCCGATGATGAGCGGTTTAGCGCCGCCGGCTTCGTCGGCCACAATTTCCGCGATCTGCAGGCGCTCGTCCTCGGTCAGCTTATAGGCTTCGCTGGCAAACCCGCCTACGCCGATGCCGTCCACGTCATCGCCAAGCTCGAAACGCACGACGCGGCGCAGGCTGCGTTCGTCGATGTTGCCGTCCCTGTCGAACGGCGTGAAGACGATGGGGAATATGCCGCGTAGCACCTGCTGCCTCCTGCTGTACGATTGCGTCCCAAAGCGGTTGCCGCCAGCCCGCCGGCTTTTGTTGCGCCGTAGACATCTATCTTATATCTTCTCGCAGGTGAGACAAAAATACGCTTTCGACCGCACGCTGTGGCTGCGGCATATAAGGATATTTGATTGGAGACGATGATGAAGGCCCTTACATTAACTGCTGACTGGGCGCCGCGCCCCGAATATGCGCTGACGGACATTGAGCGACAGACGCGCAAAATCCGCAACGGCTGTATGGTGTGGAAGAATCCGCGTATCAGCGTCGGCGACTGTCCCGACCCGACGCCGAAAGACGACGAGGTCGTCATTCAGGTGGCCGCAGTCGGCATCTGCGGTTCGGACATGCATATGTACGAAGCGGGCGAGGATGGCTATATGCTCTATCCGGGCCTGACGCGCTTTCCCAACATTCTGGGCCACGAATTCGCCGGGCGAGTGATGGAAACCGGCAAGGCTGTGCGCGATCTCAAGGTGGGCGATCTGGTTGCGGTTGAAGAGATTCAATGGTGTGGCGAATGCGCCTCCTGCCGCCGAGGGTTCGTCAACCACTGCGACAATCTGGAAGAGCTGGGCTTTACCACACCCGGCGCGATGGCTCAGTATGTCTCGGTGCGCGCGCGTTACTGCTGGAAACTCGATGAACTGGCCGACCGTCTGGGCGACGAGCGCGAGGCGCTGGTGATGGGCGCAATGGTCGAGCCGACGGGCGTGTCGTACCACGCCATGTTCAACCGCCTGCATACCTGGCAGCCCGGCGCGTATGTGGTCGTTTTCGGCGCGGGGCCAATCGGGCTGGCCGCTGAAGCGCTGGCGGTCGCGGCGGGCGCTTCTCAAGTCATCGTCTTCGATACGTCGGCAAGCCGCCGCGAGATTGCCTCAAGGCTCGGCGCGACGCAGGTGCTTGACCCGACCGGGCTGAATCTGAATGAGGTTTTGCTCGATCTGACCTACGGGCGCGGCGTCGACTTCGTGGTCGAGGCGGCGGGCGCGCCGGAACACACGCTGACGCCGCTGACACAGTCGCTGGCCGTCAATGGCACGATCACGGTCATCGGGCTGGCGGGGCGTCCCGTGCCGGTGTCGCTGGTGCATTACCAGCAGCGCGGCGTGCAGCTTGCCGGTTCGCTCGGCCATGCCGGTCACGGCACGTTCATGAACGTCATCCGCATGATGGCGTCGGGCAAGCTGGACCTGCGTCCGATGGTCAGCGCGCGTATGCCGCTGGACGACGCGCCGAGCGCTTTCAAGCGTCTGGAAAGCCGCGAGGACGCGAAGATCATCCTGCTGCCGAATTAGCTGAATTAAAGGAAAGCCGGAAGCGGCGAAGCGCCGGTATCGCGGGGGCAAGGCGTCGTCTTGCCCCCGCGTCATTTCAGCATCCGAACGGTTGCGTGATATTGAACGGTTCGCCGATATCGTAGACATCGTAGCGCACAATGACACGGCCATCGACCGGCAGGGCGCGGCCAAAAATGCGCGCTCTGGTCAGGTCGAGCGTGGCATAGAAGCGTACTACTGCATTATGCTCCGGCGCGACCCACAGCTCGCCGGTCGCCTGAAGCGTGCCGCCTTCCTCAAGCGTGATCGAGGGCAGGTGCAGATCATCCGCACTGAACGTGTAGAGATAGGCTTCCTCGCCATTCAGCACGGCCTTGCGCCCGGCGGGCTGCGCCTGCTCGACGCCGCCGACCAGCTCGCCCGCCGTCAGCCCGGCGGCGATTTCGGCGTCGCGGCCTGCATTGGCGAGGCAGGCTCCCTCGCGCACCAGAAAGGCGTCCGGCCCGAGGCGGACCGCTTCATAGGAGGTATCCGTGTCGCTGCCGAGCAGCTCGCCCGATGTGCTGACGACCACGCGCCGGGCGCTGCCAAGCTGGTTGTACCAGACTTCGGCGGTCGCGCTGGCGCTGGTATCGCGCGGAACGTCGCTGAAAGTGCCGTCGAATTGCAGCGTCACGACATAGCGCCAGCCGGGCAATGATGACAACCCTTGATCGACTCGTGGGAAACTGACCGGCCCGCGAAAGCCTTCCGGGGGCGCGTTTTCGGTCAGAACGACCGCCGTGGCCAGCATGTCGATATTGGCCACGGTCGGGATGTCCTCAAGTTGGATGCCACGCCGCCCGCCGGTACATGCGGTGAGCAGCAGGAGAAGCAGCAGGGCAACACGGGAAACCGCACTCCCTTTCCAAACCCCGCTTTCGGATTTGGAGAAGGAAGCGCGTACTGCCTGCGCTTCGGCGGTTTTGCCCCTTTGCCCCAAAATCGCCGGCTTATGGCGCAGTGGCCGGGGCGTGAGGTTCCATTCCTGCATCGTTTCAACCATAGCGTTTGCGCTTTTCACAAGTGCCGCATTGTAACCCGCATACAGGAACCGGCAAGTACGGCGGATGCGCCATTGACGACCCGGCCCGGCCCGGCTAGAATATTCGTCGCTGCCTCCGTGAGTTCGCAACTCAGCCTTGAAGCGCTCGCGTGGCGAATGGTATACTTGCCATAGGTTTCGCCACCATAGCTCAACGGTAGAGCAACCGCCTTGTAAGCGGTAGGTTATGAGTTCGAATCTCATTGGTGGCTCAGGCGCAAGCCTCGCATGGGTCGATGTCCCGAGCGGCAAAGGGGGCGGACTGTAAATCCGCTGGCGGAAGCCTTCGCAGGTTCGAGTCCTGCTCGGCCCACTGGCAATCTTCCATGGCCGGTATGCCTCAGTAGCTCAGTGGTAGAGCGTACCCTTGGTAAGGGTAAGGTCATGGGTTCAATCCCCATCTGAGGCTCTTCAAAACCCAACTCACGCGCTTCGGCGCGCTTGTTTTAGTATCGGGAGTTTGTGGTTATGGCGAAAAAGGGCAACCGCGTTCTCGTCAAGCTACGCAGCACTGAGAGCGGGCATATCTATTACACGCAGAAAAACCGCCGGAACGACACGCAGCGGCTGGAGCTGCGCCGCTACGATCCGCTGGTTCGGCGTCATGTCATTTACCGGGAAACCAAGTAACGTTTCCTGTTAACCCGCCCCCTGGCGGCGGATTGACTCACGCCCGGCCATCGTGTAAGATAGTAGGTACGCGACAGGGCGAATCCGCAGGCGGAGCCAGGTGTCCCTCAGACAACGCAGTGCAGCCTGCTTACGCTGAGCGAACCTACCTAGGGGCATGGTGTAACGGTAACACAACGCTCTCCAAAAGCGTTATTCTGGGTTCGAATCCTAGTGCCCCTGTAAATGAAGAAGACACCGTCCCTTGCGGCGGTGTCTTTTAACGTCCGCCCAAGCACATGCAGCGAGAGGATACAGATCTAATGTCCGCCGAGAAACTTCGTGAAGATAAAGAGGGCCGTCGCCGCCGGATTCCACTGGTACGGAACAGGGCAGACGGGTCCCCGCGGGCGACGACCGAGCGCGGACTGTCGACCAAGGGCCGGACTACCCCGAGCCGTCGTCGTGACGAGGACGAGCACGAGGGTAATCTTCTCACCCGAACTGGCGGCGGCATACGCGAATATCTGGAAGGCGTACGTTCCGAACTGGGCAAAGTCGCCTGGCCAACACGTGAAGAGACCACTCGCCTGACGATCATCGTGCTGGCAACGCTTCTCATCAGCGCGATCATTCTGGGCATCATCAGCGCCGTCTTTACCGAGCTCTTCCGCATTGGGCTGAACCAGCCGGTAATCCTGTTTGCGTTCATCGCCGTGGCAGTCGTGGCCGGTCTGATCGTCTTTCGCGTCCAGAGCCGGCGCTCGTCTTACTAAACCGATCTGGTGCGGAGAACACGTTTCTCTGTACAGAGTGAGGAGTTATTGTGTCGATGGCAGACGACTCGGATTTCCTGAAGAGCACGGATTACGATCCGGAGCCGGTCTATCTCGATGACGCGGAAAATGCCGATGCCGATGATGTCGGATCGGTGATTGATCCCGGCGAACCCGCTACCCCGACGAGCGAGAGGGCCTGGTACGTCGTGCATTGCTATTCAGGGTACGAGAACAAAGTGCGCCATGCCATCGAGCAGCGCATTGAAACCATGGGCATGCGCGACAAAATTTTTGACGTCATTGTGCCCACTGAAGAAGAGATTGAAGTCAAGGATGGCAAACGCCGTACCGTCGAGCGTCGCGTCTTCCCCGGCTATATTCTGGTCGAGATGAAGATGGACGAAGACTCGTGGTACGTGGTTCGCAATACGCCGGGCGTCACCGGCTTCGTTGGCATGGGCAACGAGCCAACGCCGCTGCGCCCTGAAGAAGTCAAGCAGATCATGGACCGCATGTCGGAGGAAGCGCCGAAGGTGAAGGTCACCTTCAAGGTGGGCCAGAAGGTACGGATCGTCGATGGCCCCTTCAACGACTTCATCGGCACGGTCGCGGGAATCGATCCCGACAAGTCGAAGGTCCGCGTCATGGTCAACTTCTTTGGGCGTGATACGCCGGTTGAACTGGACTTCCTGGAAGTTGAAAAGGTCTAGCGGTTCGCCATTCGCCCGCTGCCTGCCACCGAACGCCGGTACAGGCGCGACCCGCGAGCCGCAAAAAGCGAGATAACGAGGAACAACGCAATGGCAAAGAAAGTCAAAGCAGTCGTTACCCTGCAGATCCCTGCGGGTAAAGCAAACCCGGCCCCGCCGATTGGCCCCGCGCTGGCCCAGCACGGTATTAACCTGATGGGCTTCTGCAAGGAATACAACGCGCGCACCAGCAATCGCATGGGCGAAATTGTCCCGGCGGAAATCACCATCTACATGGATGGTTCGTTCAAGTTCACCCTGAAAAGCCCGCCGACGACTTTCCTGATTTTGAAGGCGGCAGGTGTCGAAAAAGGCTCGCCCGCGCCGCACTTGCAGAAGGTTGGCAAGATCACGCGCAAGCAGGTGCGTGAGATCGCCGAAGTCAAGCTGAACGACATGAACACGCGCAATATCGACGCGATCATGCGCCAGATCGAGGGTACGGCGCGTCAGATGGGCATCGAAGTCGTCGATTAAAGCCCGGCTCGAAGCGCACCGGCGGTA
>QGUR01000093.1 GCA_003242205.1 Chloroflexota bacterium
GCCTCCCGTGTCCTGCTGAACGCGATCAGAAGGTATCGCCGCTATCCCGTCGCTGTTGGCGTTCGTACTCGCTCATTTCGATAAGCTCGCCATCATCGCTCAAAACATAGCGCTCCGGCTCCCGCTTTGGCTTGTCCATGGTGCTGGCGAACTGTTCGTCGTTCTTGCGCTTGCCGGTGCTATCGGTCGCGCTCGCGAGTTGTGACAGTAGCAACAGCACGCCAATCGCAGCGAATACAATGAAAAGCAGCCAGGCGCTATCGCCGCCCAGCCCTAACAGCAGCGAGGCAAGCGCCATCGGCAGGAAAAAGATGCCGCCGCAGCACCCAACGGACGTGCCACGCCCATCTGATTTCATCCAGACAAACATGACTTGCTCCGCTTTTATTACAGCTTTTGTGTAGTTTAGCGCACCACGAAATCAGAGAAAATGCCGTATCGAAATGTCTGCCGGTAATGCGCGCGTGGCGGGTTAACAGGGAGATCGTTTGACAGGCAACAGGGTTGTCACTAGAATTCGCTTATGCATTCGAATGCAGAACCTTGCCCGGTCGGGATGCCCGGTTTATCCGGTTACTACAGGATTGTTGCTTATGCCTAAAAGACTTACGCGCCGTCGTTTTCTCCGTTCCGGTTTTCTGCTTACGACCGGCCTTGGCTTCGGATTCGCCCACCTACGCCAGTCACGCGCCCAACAAACTACGCCCGAAGCCAGCAGCGAAAGTGCAGCGCCCATGCGGCTCGAACTCTCCGGCAAGCTCAAACAGGTCCACGATCCGGTCATCATCAAGGCCGAGGACGCCTATTACCTGTTCTGCACTGGCAACGGCATTCCCATCCGTCGTTCGCCAGATCTTCAGACATGGGATAATACATTTCCGCCCAGCGTCTTCACCCGCGTGCCAGACTGGGCGCTCGAAAAAATCCCGCAGGCGACGAATATATGGGCTCCCGACATCTCGTACTATAACGGCAAATACCACCTCTATTATTCGGTGTCCACCTTTGGCAGCAATCGCTCCGTCATCGGACTGGCCGTCAACGACACCCTCAACCCGCAAGACGACGCCTATAAATGGGTTGACCGCGGGCTGGTTATCGAATCCTTCCCGGAAGACGATTACAACTGCATCGACGCCAACCTGATTATCGACGCCGATGGCGTGCCGTGGCTGGCGTTTGGCAGTTTCTGGAGTGGCATCAAGATGCGGCGGCTGGACTATGACACCGGCCTGCCCTCGAATGAGGACACCACGCTGTACTCGCTGGCGCGCCGGACAGAGAACAGCGGCTCGGTCGAAGCGCCGTTCATCATTCGCAAAGGAGATTACTACTATTTGTTCGTCTCATTCGATTTCTGCTGCCGGGGTGTCGATAGCACCTATCGCGTCATGGTCGGACGGTCTGAAAACGTGACCGGGCCTTATATCGACCGCGACGGCGTCCCCATGCTCGAGGGCGGCGGAACGCAAGTCACCTTCCCCACCGAGCGCTGGCGCGGGCCGGGCCACAACAGCATTCTGCAGGATGGGGATCGCGACTACATTGTCTATCACGCTTACGACGCCGAAGCGCATGGTGCGCCGACGCTCCGAATCGACCCGTTGGTCTGGGATGACGACGGCTGGCCGGCAATCCCCGCCGAAGCCTGAAACACTTCACGGTTACGGCGCTCTCCGGTAGGCCGGCATAGGGAGACACACGGATTCGCGCCCATTCCAGTGAAAGAAAAAGGGGGAGCTGCAAGCCCGCTCCCCCTTCTCAATGGTTCTGACGCCAATTACGTCTCATGCTCTTCGATATAAGTCGCCGCCTCCAGCGCTACAGCGCTGGCCTCGTCCGTTAGCTCTACCAACGCCGGAACGCCGAACATCTCGCCGATGTAAAAGCCCGGACGGTTGTAGGCCTCGAACGAGATCGCGCTGGCATCCGCCAGCCCCGGGCGGACATACCAGGTAACGTCGGCCTCGAATGTCTCGCTACCATCATAGGCCGCGAGCGAGATGGCATTATTACGGTGGCGCAGAAAATAGCCGGGGAAGTTCACGGACTCAATCGTCACTGCCGACGGATCGGCCAGACCGGAAATCACACGGAATTGCGAGTCGGCACGTGGATCGACTGTCGGGTCGAGCCGCACCTGGAAATTGATGTGGCGTAGATAGGCATTGCGCCCAACCGACCGGAAGCGCGATATGGGCGGCGTCTCGATCACCGGCGCGGGATCAACACCGTTATCCCCCGAAGGCGCTGCGATGACTTCATCCACCGAAACCGGTTCACCGAAATCCGGTAGGCCATCGTCCCGCCAGTCGATACGCTGAACCCGTGTGGTTCGCCGGCCATCACAACCGCCGTCCAGCGAGTCATTGGCGTGATAGACAATCCAATCCTCGCTTCCGTCGGGCGATTTGAAAAAGCCGTTATGCCCCGGACCAAAAACACCGTTCTCGTCAGAACGCTGGAAAACAGGTTCCGGATGCTTGGCCCACGAATCAGCGCTCAATGGGTCGCCGCCCAGATAGGTCAGCAGGCCGAGTTTGTAGTCCGGCGTTCCACAGAAGCTGGCCGAATAAACCACAAAAACCTGATCGTCGTGGTACAGCGCAACCGGAGCCTCATTGACGTGCAGGCCGACGCGCTCCCAGTCATATTGTGGCCGGGAGATGACCGTGCCACTGCCCGCCAGCGTCCATGGATTTTCCATCGGCGCGATCATGATAACCTGATCGCTGCCAATCCAGATCGAATACAGAAAGTAGTAGTCGCCATCGAGCTGCAGGATGCTGCCATCAATCGCCCAGCCGTCATTGGCCGGATCAAAGAGACGCGCCTTATAGACATATGGCCCCATCGGGTCCATGCCTTCGCTCTCCAGCACGTGCGTATGCTGGAAATCATTCGAGCCTTCTACGCCCGCCGTGTAGTAGAAATACCAGCGCGGGCCGTTCGGGCCATCAAGCAGATGGAACTCAGGAGCCCAGAAATTACAGCAGCGCGAGGGATCGGTTTCAAAGTAAATGCGTTGCGGTTCGGCCGTCTTTAGCCCTGCGAGCGTTGGTGACCGGCGCATGTACCATTCCGACGTCCAGGTCGTAGTTGCCAGATAATAGTTGCCGTCGAAATACGTCAGCCACGGGTCAGCGCCGCCGTACGCGTTCAGCGGATTGCGCAGAAAACCCGGTTGTGGCGTCTGATCCTGCGCCGAAATCATGGTGGCCGAGGTCAGAAGCAGCAGACAGGCTATCGCCACAACCAGCCGGCCCCAGCGGTTGTCTCGCATGTGCAACTTCCTCCCCACCGGCGCGTCAGGCGCAGCCGGCAACAGCATTGCCCATGCGGGCATTCGTCACCGGCTTGCGCCCGAAGACCGGGAAAGCACAGAAGCTAGAGTTGGTATTCCAGAACCGTGAACGACAGCGGCGGCACGGCAAAAACGGCGTCGTGACCATCCAGCGCCGGCTTATCGACCGCAACCACCGTGATGTTATGCGGATTTTCGAACGTGTTAAACGCCTTCGGATCCGTTCCGGCAAGCTGGTGCATGCCACAGATTTTGCTCGGCGCGCGATCCTGCCAGTGCAGCTCCACCGGCAGGCTGTCCGTCTGGCTGCGGTTCACGATGAAGACAGCCCCGTTATTGCTCGCTTCATCGTAGGAAGCGGAAACATCCAGCAGCGGCATATCGCCAAACTTGGCTGTCTCGTAACGCGGCGACTGCACGAGTACATCCAGCGCTACGCCGGCTGCCAGATTGCTGAAGAGCCTGATCGGATAGTAGGTAGTGTGCTTCAGCAGGCCATCGCGCGTCGTGTGGATTGGCGAAATTGTGTTGACGACCTGCGCCACACAGGCGATTTTCAGGACGTCAGCGTGACGCAGGAAAACATTCATCCACTGCGCCACGACCAGAGCGTCCTCCAGATTGTAGACTTCTTCGCTCAGATGCGGCGCTTCCTTCCACCCGCCCTGATGGTCCTCCGGCCCTGTCGCCTTGTACCAGACATTCCATTCGTCCCACGACAGATAGACGTTGCGCTTGGAGCGCAGCTTGGCCTTGACGTAGCGCAGCACCGAAGCCAGCGTGTTGATGTATTCTTCAAACTCGGCGCTCAGCGCCAGATAACTCGCTGTATCGTTCTCGAAATTGCGGGCGTAGTAATGCATGGAGTGGTAATCGACCACGTCATAACACGCTTCCAGCACCACCC
This sequence comes from Chloroflexota bacterium, assembly GCA_003242205.1. Classification (GTDB taxonomy): domain Bacteria; phylum Chloroflexota; class Anaerolineae; order Aggregatilineales; family Phototrophicaceae; genus ZC4RG36. The sequence goes on from QGUR01000093.1 coordinate 4,212, forward strand.
GATCCCACTCCGGATACGTCGGCATATCGCACGACGACGAACCGGCGGAAATGAGCTTGATGGATGGGTCATGCCAGCGCATCATCTTGGCGGCCTCACGGGCTTTCGCGCCATAGGCCGCGGCGTCCAGATGGCCGATCTGCCACGGGCCATCCATCTCGTTGCCGATGCACCAGTATTTCACATTGTGCGGTTCCGGATAGCCGTGCGCCGCACGCAGATCGGCATACAGCGTGCCAACCGGCGCGTTGCAGTACTCAACCAGATCGGCGGCATCCTGAATCGTGCCGGTTCCCATGTTGACGCCCAGCATCGGCTCGGTATTGATAGCCCGGCAAAATTCGATGAATTCATTCGTGCCAAACTGATTGGTTTCGATCGACTGCCACGCCAGATCGCGGCGGCGCGGGCGTTGATCGCGCGGGCCTACGCCATCCAGCCAGCGATAACCGCTGAGGAAATTGCCGCCCGGATAACGCATGGACCGGTAATTCAGGTCGCGCAGCGCAGCCAGTACGTCCTTTCGCAGACCGCGCTCGTCGGCATGTGGCGATTCGGGATCGTAAATTCCCTCGTAAACGGCGCGCCCCATATGCTCCAGAAAGCCACTAAAGATAAGCGGCGAAATTTCGCCGATCACCCGTTTGCTATCGAGATAGATATGCGCGGTGGAAGCCTGAGAACTTGTCATTCTTTTATATCCCTCTGGAACCGGAAATCGACAAACATACAACTTTCAGGAGCGGAAAGGGTATTCCGCTCCTGCCAACTACAGATAGTATTCATGAAACCGGAAAACCTGACGAAGCCGCCTTACTGACTATTAACGTCCGCCCATGCCTGTAAGCGCCACCCCCTTGATAATCCGGCGCTGGAAAATGATGTAGACGACGACAATTGGAACCGTCGCAAACACCGCCCCCGCCAGAACCAGCGGCCGGTACTGCCCTGCATAAGACGAATTGAGCACCTGCAAGCCCACAGGCAGCGTTCGCATTTCCAGACTATTCGTCACGACAAACGGCCACAGCAGGTCATTGTAGTGCGCCAGAAAAACGAAAATGCCGAGCGCTGTCAGTGCGTTCGTCGAAAGCGGCAAAATCACGTGGCGAAAGCGCCCCCAATAACTCGCGCCATCGAGAACTGCCGCTTCTTCAAGCTCGCGCGGGATTTGCATAAAGAACTGCCGGAGCAGAAACACGCCAAAGACATTCGCTGCGCCGGGCCAGATAAGCGCATGAAACGTATCGAGAAACTTCAGATCGCGCATGAGCAGGAAGTTCGGAATCAGCGTAACCTGCCCGGGTATCATGATCGTGAGCAGCAGCAGACCGAACAACAGATTATTGCCCGGAAAGCGCAGGCGCGCAAAGGCATAGGCGGCGGGCGCGCAGATGACGATGACAGCCGTGGTGTAAGCCGCCGCAGCAAACAGGCTGTTGCGAAGCCAGATCGGCAGTTTGAGGTCGGGCTGCGTAAAAAGCTGCCGGTAACTATCCAGCGTTGGCTCGGTCGGGATCATCGGTGGCGGCCAGCGGTTCACCTCCTGATTGGTCATAAATGACTGTGACAGTGAAAACAGCAACGGGAAAAGGACAAAAATCGACAGGGAGATGAGCAGCGCGTACGCCAGAATCTTCCCTGAATTGCGGAAAACGTATGTTTCAAGCAACGTCATAGCCGCCTGCCCTAGTACTCGACACGCCGGCCAATCAGCCGGAACTGAATTGCGGTGAAAATGGCGATGATGACCGCCAGCGAAACGGCTACAGCAGAGCCGTAGCCCATACGGAATGCGCGCCACGCAATCTCAAACAGATAGTAAATGACAGTATAGGAGCCTCGCCCCGGGCCGCCGCCCGTCATGATGAAAGGCTGGCCAAACACTTGAAAATGCGAGATGACGCCGGTAACCGTCACGAACAGGATGGTCGGGCGCAGCAACGGCAACGTGATGTACCAGAACAGTTGCCAGCCATTGGCTCCGTCGATGCGCGCCGCTTCATAAAGCTGATCGGGAATGCTTTGGATACCGGCAATGAAAATCAGCATTGGGAAGCCGAAGCCCCACCAGATAGTCGTCAGGCTGAGTGCGGGGATGACCAGCGCCTCGTCGCCGAGCCAGTTGATCGGCCGGATGCCCAAAAAGCTGAGCAGGTAATTGATGATGCCGAACTGCGTGCTAAGCAGCCACACCCAGATAAGGCCGACGACACCAACGGACAATAGCGTCGGCATGTAAAGAATGACGCGAAACACGCTCTGTCCGCGGATGGGTTGGGTGACCGCAACCGCGGCGGCCAGCGCGACAACGGTCGTGCCGAAAACCGTTAGCGCAGTGAAAACGATCGTATTTTTTACGGCGATCCACCAAACGTAATCGTTAAAAAGCTCGACGTAATTATCCAGCCCGACATAAAGCTGCCCCGGCCGCAGAATCTGCCAGTCATAGAAGCTCATGTTGACGGCGGTGATGACAGCGCGGACCACAAAAATGAGGAAAAACACCATGAAGGGCGTGAGGAACAGGTAGGCCGCCAGAGCTTCCCGTGCGCTTAAAGATAGGGGAAGATGCAGTCGTGAAGTGGCTGGCCTGGCCACGGCAGACTTGGGGACTGTCCCGGTCGTTTCTGACATATTGGCTATCCTCGAACGGCTAGCAGGCCATCGTGGCGAACGCTCGATTCAGGAGTAAGGAAGCACGATCAGCCAGACGCTGTTTCAAAAACCAGTACTCGTTTGAATAAAGGGCAGGGGCTGGCAAGCGCCATACCCCTGCGTTCGACTGCTTCACACACTCACCGGCGCGACGCCACTAATTGACGCGGTCAAGCGCCTGCTGCATGCGCTCGGCAGCGTCGTTCAGAGCCTCTTCAGCGCTCTTCTGACCGTTAAGCGCAGCGCCAAGTTCGGGTTCAATCGCGGCGCGCAGCTCGAGCATGGCAACATGCTTGGGTTCCAGAACACCGTATTCGGTAAAGGTCTGGCCCAGCAAAATATTGGTCGGATAGGTCTCAGGATCGAGTTGAGCCTGCGCGGAGAGTCGAGCCGGCACCTGGCCAGACGAAGCCCAGTCAACCTGATGTTCGCTCACCCACTGGATCAGCCGCTCGACCGCCTCCAGCTTCTCACCTTCCAGCGTCGCCGGAACCATGAAGGTATGAATACCAAACCAGGTGGCCTTCTGGTCGCCGAACTGCAACTGCGGCCAGGCCTTCCAGTTGATATCGGTCTGGAGGACCGCAAAGTTACGGAACCACGTGCCGGTCGGAAGCACGGCGACGTTACCGGCTGCGAAGCCAGCCCAGGTGTCGAAACCGGCAGCGGGCGGCGATACGTTGTATGTGTAAACCAGATCAACGAACTGCTGAAGCGCGAGAATGCTTTCCGGCGAATTGACGGTCGCCGTCGTGCCATCCTCGCTCAGCATGCTGCCGCCGTGCTGGTGCAGCACCGAGTACCAGTTGACGAACGGCCACTCGCCAACGGCGAAGCCCCACTGCGCCACGTTTTCAGGATCGAAATCAGGCGAAGCGGCGTTGTTGCCATTCACGTCCAGCGTCAGCTGCTGGAACAGTTCAACCCAACCTTCATAGGTCGTCGGCGGTTCCATATCCGGATCAACCCCGGCGCGCTCGAAAGCGTCCGTATTAATCCAGAGGCCACGCCCGTGGTTGTCGAGCGGAATGCCATAGGGAACGCCTTCATAAATCATACCATCGTAGGTCGTTGCCGACAGATCATCCACCGGGAACCAACCGCCGCCATCCGAATACCAACTGCTCAGATCCTTCAGCACGCCGTAGCTTGCGAACTGCGCGATTTCGGATGCGTGCAGCAGAATGAGCTCAGGCGGTTGCCCGGCGACGAACGCAGCCTGCAGCTTGGTGTAAAGCGTGTTCCAGTCTACAATTTCTGTGGTGACGGAAATATCGGGATTTTCTTCGACGAACTGCGCCAGCATCTCGTTGAGCGTCACGCCGTCGGAGCCAGTCAGGCCATTCCAGAAAGAGATATGCGTGCCGCCCGTACCGAGTTCCGCGATGGCCGGTGTTGGCGAGGGAAGAACCTCCGGCTCGGCCTCTTCTTCCTGTGCCTGAATCGATACAACCGACATCGACAGCACAAAGATCGACAAAATGGTCACAAGGAACGCAAATAACGGCCGTTTGGACATTTTTTACTCCTGCTTTTATTGAATAGATTTACGGCACCGGACAAAGGTGAACGAGCAGTTTTGACCGGAGCACGGCGAGCTGCCGGTACCGGGCAGCAGTGGCTCCTGACAATGCCTCCTTTCGCTGGCAAACGGGTATAGAACCAGTGACGGCACGCGCAACCGGCCTGAGCTACCTGCGCGCGTCGCGGATGAAGTTGGCAGAAACAGCGGGGAAGCAGGGCGTCGATACGTAGCCGCCACAGGGGCATCAGGCATCTGCACAGGCCCGGAATACCTCGTGGGGATGAAACAAGCGATCTGTGTAAAATCTGCGTTCACTAGATGCAAACCGGAATAATACTTCACCTGCCAAACACGCAGACGCCCGGACCAGAATCCATGCAACGTCACCGGGATTTAAATTTATGCATTCGAATTATGCATTCGAATGCATTGACGAGATTAAACCATGAGTTTAGGATGATGTCAACCAATTTACAGTTTCCTGTTGAGTAACCAGCGGCATTTCCATTAGGATGGCAACTACGATTGTGTCCAACAAAAGAAAACGAAACACCGTGAAACTGAAGTCACCAACGATGTATGACGTCGCTCGCCTTGCAGGCGTATCGCAGCCGACGGTATCGCGGGTATTGAGTCAGAGTGAGGATGTATCGCAGATCAGCAAAGAAACCCGGCGGCGCGTCTTAGCGGCGGTTGAGCAGCTCGGTTACCGGCCCAACGCCGTCGCGCGCAGCCTGCGTACTCAGAAAACACGAACCATTGCCCTGTTACTGGCCGACCTGTCCAACGGGTTCTACCACCCGATCGCACGAGCAGTGCAGAAGATCGCGCGCGAGCACGACTATGAAGTGCTGATCTCCAGCAGTGATCATTTACATGAAAATGAAATACACTTCTGTGAAATCGTGCTCAGCCGGGGCATCGACGGCGTGCTCATGGCTCCCCAACGCCTGACCATGGAGGAGCTAAGCCACTACGTGTCGCAAACGAACATCCCGTTCGTCGCGCTGGGCGAGCATGTCGACCATCCCAATATCGACATTGTCTTTGTGGATGATGAAAAAGCGACGTATGAAACGACCCGGTGGCTGATCGAAGAGCGCGGGCACAGACGGATCGGCTATTTTGGCGTGCCGCCGTTCCTGCCGCCGGGGCCGGGGCGCACTCGCGGTTTTCTCCGGGCCATGGAAGAGGCGGGGCTAAGCGTCAATCCGAATCACATGCAGGAAGGCGACTTCACGCTCGAAAGCGGCAAGCAAGCCGCACGGGCGCTGCTGGCCACCGGCGGCAACCTGCCAACCGCGCTGATGGTCATCAACGACCTGATGGCCATTGGCGCCATCCTGACGCTGCAGGAGGCGGGCCTACGTGTGCCTGATGATATCGCCGTGGTCGGCTTTGACGATATTCCGGAGGCCACCATCGTTCGCCCTGCCCTGACAACCATCGCTCAGGACGCCTACGACATTGGCCAAAAAATGGCGACAGCGCTCTTTGAACGGATCGAGAATCCTGACATTGGGGAACGCCGCGTCTATGAAAGCACGTACAAACTGATTCCGCGGCAATCCGCCTGATGCAGTCGCTCGCGGTCATTCGACGAGTTGCGGACTCAGCCGGCCACCCGTATTCCGGGCAACCGATGGAGACGCGAATATCGTTACCCGCCGCACAACCGCGTGATAGCTGACCGGCAACACGGCATCATCGGTAATTGCTTTGGCCCGCAGCGCAGGCCAGTGCAGTAAGCCCCGGCGCGAATTCGTGGTCACCTGCGGTTTTCCCCACCGCGCAATCAACTCGCCGGCCAACAGCGCATCGTCTCTCGGCGCTAGTTGAATCGCCATGACCGTCCCGCCGGAAATTTCCACAATGATTTGAGCGATTGGCCCGGTCTCCAGCGCCATATAGCAGGGGTGCGTCGGCGGCATCGAATCAAAGCCAAGGCTATCGGCAGGACAGGAGAGCGCTTCTGAAGCGACGAGCCACTCAACTGATCTGCCCAACCAACTCTCGTAAAGCGTAATTTCGTCATATATGGCACTGTGACGCCCGGCAGAAATCGCCACCACAACGCCGAACACCAGCCACAAGGTAAGAAATGCAACTCCGGCCAGCGCCAGTTGGTTTTCGCGCGGCAGCCGGCTAAACGGGAAGCGTTGGAGGGCCAGCCCAGGCCGGCTCCGCAGCCCGGCGGAAGCTGCAGAAAGCGGAACAGCCCTCGCCTTCACCACAGGCCCGCTGTTCATCTGCATTCGCCCCGTTACCCGACCACTAAGCGCAGGACAATGTGCCAGAGCTGCACCAGCAGGACGCCGGCGGCGCGAACGGGTTTCGACGTGCGGGCAACCGCCATGCGAACGAACTGCTGGCGCTGAGACTGTCGCAGCAAATAATCCCGACGCTGTTGATCCAGACGATACTGGTAATCTCCCGGCGTAAACATCCTGCACCTCCCTGAATCTTCGGCCAGCCGGAAACTCATCGGATGGATATGGTGATGTCAGTCGAGACAGCAACGGCTTCGAAACAATCGGTTGCTGGATGTAAGGTTGCGACGTAGCAGTCAGGCGTATTACCACCAGCGTACACGCCAATCAGGGGGGCTGTCGCCTCCATAAAGTAGGGATTTGGGGGGGATTGTGCAGGGTGTAGCTGAAAAGGCATCCCTCAGGCCGGTCGAAGACCCGGCCAGAGAACGCAAGGCGCGAGGGCTGCCGTGAGCGAGTGGGCGCAACCGGGGTTAGCTGCACACAAACATGCAGATACCTCCGGCCAGCGTGAAAGTTCAGACGTTATTGCACGGGGCCGGCGCTAAACAAGTCCGGGATAACGCCGCCATCTGGCGCGGTTCCGGTTGCCGCCGTCTTTGGCAGATATTCCCGTGCGTGCATGACGTGGTTGATTTTCGCTTCGATGGCGGCCAGCGACTGGTGCTTGAGCCTGTAATCGTTGGGCAAGTCATTATAGTATTTTCGAGCGAATGACAGTTTCCGGTTTCCCTCGTCAATAAATCCATTGTAAAGCTCGACCAGCCCCCACGTCTCATACGTATAGCCAAGTGTATAAAGCGAATAGGCGTCGGTGGGGTTCTTCAACAGGTCAATCGCCTGTTCGAAATACTGTCGCGCGCGCGCGAAATCGCGCTGCGGCCCCTGCCCAAAATAGAAAGCGGCGATGCCACGAGCCGCCACCACCTTCGCCAGAGTTGACTGGGCTGATTGCAGCGCGCGCTCATAATAAGCCTCTGCCTGAGTGAAATTCGCGTCGTTGGCAAATTCGAAGGCTAGACGCGCGTATTCTGATGATGAGACGGTTCGTGGGATTTTGCGAACCAGATTTTGCGCGCTTTCCAGATAAACGGTTCGTTTGGTATTCAGCAGCGTGCCGGCAAACTCGCGCATCTGCAGGTCCGTAATGGGCATGACTTTGGTCTGAAACTCCTCCTGCAGGTCGACCAGTTTCGTAATAATGTTGCGTAATTCCTCATGCTGCGCGCTGGTTTGCTCGATCCGGTGCAACCACCAACCAAACACGCCGGTCAGGAACGCGCCGAGCAGCGCACCGCCAAGCCCTGCGACCAATTCCGGAGACATCAGCTTCCTCCTCGCCCCCCACCACCACCGAGTCCTGAAAAGGCATATCATACACGACTTTAAGCTTGCATAATGCTCTCTTCGGCAACTCAGGTTATCTGTAGGGAGATTCCCTACAGCATTTTTCCACTTTCTCCCGACAGACAGCCCTACCCCGCAACCGGATAATGAAGACAAGTTGCGTAGAACATCGGGGCCGGTGCATCAGGCGCATTCCCGGCTCGGGTTGGGGTAGCGAGTTTCATGACCGAACAGCAATCGAGGAAACGCAGTTTCTTTCGTTTGATCGGGCGAATCCTGCTGGCGCTTGCCGCCGTCATCGGCATTGTGCTGATCGTCAGCGGCGTGGCAGTTGCCGCTACATGGGGGCATTTCTGGGACTTTCGCATTGGCGACCCGACCTCCGAATCCTGCGCCAGTTGCCACGTGATGGAACCGTACTTCAACTCGCAGCACGACCCGGTGATGCTGAACAGCGTCCACGCTTCGCACGATGTTGGCTGCGTCGACTGCCATGACTACGGGCTTGAGCACCAGATCAACGACACGCTGGCTTACTTGCGTAACGAATATCAGGAGCCGCTGCAACGTGTCGAATATGGCATGGATATGTGTTTCGAGTGCCACGTCAGCTATGAGCAACTCGCGCGCCGCACGACCGACCTCGGCGTCACGGACGCTCAGGCGAAAGGGCATGATGCCAACCCGCACCAGCCGCCGCACTATTCCAATCTGGAATGTTCCACCTGCCACCGTATCCATCGTCCGTCCACACTCCTGTGTTCGGAATGCCATTCCTATCAGTATCGCTATCCCGTCGTTATCGAAGCGACTGAAGTTTCTGAGTGAATCACACTTTTCTAAGCGCCAGCAGCTCGCAGGCTGCAAAAGGAGTTCCAAACAATGAGCAAGAAATTCGCAAGCAAGCCGATGTCGCGCAGGAGTTTTCTGCGTAGCGCGGCGGTCGCCGGTACGGTCGCGGCGAGTTCAGGAGCGCTCGCCGGTATTGGCGTTGGCAAGCCGAAAGTCGCGCACGCGCAGGATGTGACCTGGGCAAAGGAAGCGGATGTCGTCGTGCTCGGCAGCGGGACCGGCCAGATGGCTGCGATCCGCGCCGCGGCCAATGGCCTGAGCGCCATCGTGCTCGAAAAAGCGCCGTTCGCCGGTGGCACGACCGGCATCTCCGGTGGCGGCATCTGGGTGCCGAACAACTATCGCATGCAGGAATTGGGCATTCCCGACTCGCGTGAGCAGGCGATCGAGTACATGAGCCACGCGACCTTTGGCCAGAGCACGCCCGAACTGATCGAGGCCTATGTCGACAACGTCAATCTGATGGTCGAATTCAGCCGGACACTCGGCATCGAATGGGATATTCTGCCGTATTTCCAGGACTACTATCCGGAATTTCCCGGCGGCGTGCCGGAAGGCCGCACTCTATCCCCCATTTCAACCATCGAAGGCGCCAGCGGCGGCGGTGCGCTGGTGCGTATGTTGCAGGCAGCCGGTGAAGAACTCGGCGTCGAATACATCTTCAACACGGCGGCCAAGCGGCTGGTCGTCAACCCTGATGGTGAGGTCATCGGCGTGATCGCTGAACAGGACGGTGCGGATTTCAACGTCCGCGCGCTGCGTGGCGTCGTCCTTGCCACCGGCGGTTTCGACCACAATCCGGAGATGGTCACGCACTTCCTGCGTGGGCCGATTTATTATCCCAGCGCTGTCCGCGGCAACACCGGCGACGGCCATTTGATGGCGATGGCGCTTGGCGCGAACCTGCGCAATATGAACGAAATCTTCGGATGGCCCGTCTTTGTCGATGAAGAGGCCGGAATCGGCGCGAACGCGCTGGCGACCGAGCTGGGCAAACCGGGCGCGATTGTCGTCAACACGCGCGGCAAACGTTTCTTCAACGAAGCCAGCGCGTACGACCCGGCGACCCGTTCCTTCTATGACTATGACAACGGCACGCATACCTACGAAAACATCCCGGCCTACTTCATCGCCGACGCAGCCTATGCCAGTCGCTACACCATCGCCTATCGCCCGCCGGAAGACAATCCGTTCGTCACCAAATACGACACCCTTGCCGAACTGGCGACCGCGCTCGGCATCGACGGAGCAGCGCTGGAAGAAACCATCGCACGCTTCAACGAGTATGCGGCGCAGGGTATCGACCCCGACTATCATCGCGGCGAGTCGGCTTTCGACCAACTGACCGGCGGCGACCGGACACGCACTGACATTGCGAATCCGTGCCTTGCCCCTCTGACCGAAGGGCCATACTACACCGCGAAAATCCTGCCCGGTTCGCTCGGCACTTGCGGCGGCCCGCAAGTCAACGCCAATGCTCAGGTGCTCAATGTCTGGGGCGAGGTCATTCCGAATTTGTATGCCGTCGGCAACTCGTCCGGCAACCCGATGGGCGGCGGCTACCCCGGCGGCGGCTCAACCGTCGGCGTGGGCATGACCTTCGGGTTCATCGCTGCCAACCACATGGCGGAAAAAGCCTAGACAACAGTCGTCAGAAACCAGTGGGGATATTGCCAGCCAGCAGTATCCCCACCCCTTGCCCTGAGGCCACAACCGGCGGGGCGGCGACCGGCGATCCTCCTTGCCGATGGCAAGTCGCCGCCCGCTAAATGATTGAATGCGATGCCCCTGGAACCGGCAATGACCGCACGCAAATATCTGACGAGCCACCAACCATCCGCGCTGAAGCTGTTCGGCATCGGGCTGATGCTGATCGGCGTCGGCCTGTTCCTGCTGCCCGAAGCACACGCGCAGACGCTGGGGAGCGATGATGCGCCGCCTGCGGTAACGCGCTATACCTCGATTTTCGACAGCGCTGTGACGGCGCAACCACATGCGCATGCGACCCGGCACACGCCCGCCGGTGCGCCAACGCGCTATACATC
>QGUR01000401.1 GCA_003242205.1 Chloroflexota bacterium
CACAGGGGTGTTGGTGGGAGGGGTAGATTTGTTTAAAGGACAGGGCCGGGAATGGTGTCGATCCGGGTGGGGTAGGCGTTGCCGGAGAGGCGTTCGGCGTAATGCTTCGAAAACATCGCCAGCATGGCGACGTAACGGGGGATAGTCTGTTCGGGAACCATGGACGGCGTATCCTGAAAGCGCAGCGATCATGCCGAGCATAACACGCGGCGCTTTCGCGTTCCACAACGCAAAGGCGGCCACCCGATGCTCGGCCAGCCGCTGCAAGGCGTATGATGGCTATTTGCTATCAGCCGATGTGCCTGATGACCGACAGGACGCGCCCCTGAACGTGACAGTGCGCCGGATCGACGTAAATCGGCTTCATCGTCGGGTGTTCGGGCTGCAGGCGAATGCGGTCGTTTTCATGGAAGAAGCGCTTGAGCGTCGTCTCGCCGCGCTCGTCCAGCCAGACCGCCACCATGTCGCCGTTTTCGGCATAGTTCTGCTTGCGGAAGATGACAATGTCGCCGTCGCCGATCATGGCGTCGATCATCGAGTCGCCCTTCACGCGCAGCGCGAAGACCTCCGACGGGTCCGCGCCGCCGAGCAGCCAGACCGACACGTCGATCAGGTCGTCTTCGTCGAAGTAATAGCCGACATCATCAGGAACCGCGACCGGCGCGCTGGCGACGATCTGGCCGACAAGCGGCACGCGCACGATGTTGTTCGACGCGACAACCTGCTTGGGCAGCGATTTGCCCGTCGTCGTTACCAGACGAATGCCGCGCGACTTGGACGAGGCGCGCTCGAGGAAGCCCGCGTCTACCAGCTTGTTCAGGTTATAATTGACAACTGATGTAGAATTAATGCCGGTCGCTTCACCAATTTCCCGAATGGTCGGCGGGAAGCCCTGGGTTTCGAGATACGTCTCCATAAAGCGCAGTATGCCGCGCTGTCGTTCGGAGAGTTTGCTACGATCACGCATGATTGCTGGCCTTTATATCCTGAAATACGTAGACGAGGTCTTGATGGCATTGTAACCGAACATTCATTCTATTGTCAAATGGACGTTAAAATATCATTCCTGCCGGCGTTATCGATCGCCTGACAATTTCTGAGAGCTGCCCTTTGCGAACGTTAAACCGCTCTTTACGCGAAAGTGATCCCGCGCTTTTGCCCGCCCTGGCCCGGGTGTGGCAGGTCAATCTCGATACGCTGATGGACAGCGGCGAGATCATCGACGCTCTGACCAAGGCCATGCTCAACCCCGACCGCGCGGAGCAGGTGTGGTCGACGCTCGATGACAAATGGCGCGGCGCGCTGTTCACGCTGATAGGGTCCCCGTCGGCCAAGATGCCGGCGCACAGGTTCGAGCGCCTTTTCGGCGAGATCCGCCGTATGGGCGCGGCTCAGGTCGAACGCGAACGGCCCGACCAGAACCCGGCGACAATCGCCGAGGCGCTTTACTACAAGGGCCTTATCATGCAGGGCTATGAAAACACCGATGCCGGCCCGCGCGCGGTCGTCTACATCCCCGATGATCTGCTTGGCGTTTTGCCGACCCACCGTACCGCCTACGAGAATCTGGAAGACGAGCCGCTGGAAGCGCCGGAAGAGGCGGTTGGCATCGAGCCGCTGGAGGATGTCGTCAATCCGCGCAACGCCGACACGTCGGTGGTCGATGACCTGACGACGCTGCTGGCCTATCTTCAGCTTCACGGGCCGATGCTGGACATCGACGAGCGTATGCGCCACCTGTCCGACTATCGTCTGGCGCAGGCCGACTGCGACGCGCTGATGCCACACCTGCTCACCAAAGGCGAATCGCGGCTGACTTTTCTGCTTGGGCTGGCGCTCAGCGCCGATCTGGTTGAGATTCAGAGTGGAAGGGCCGTTCCTCGCCGCGCCGAGGCGCGTCGCTGGCTGGAACGCCCGCGCGCGGATCAGGTGCGCCGTTTGGTCGAAGCCTGGCAGGAAAGCCATATCTATCGCGATCTGTGGCATGTTCCCGGCCTGTTCCCGGAGCCGGGCGGCACGCTCGACCAGTATGACCCGGCGGTGGTGCGCCATGCGGTACTGGACTTCCTGACCGATCTCGTGCCGGGGCAGGCATGGTGGTCGATTGAAGCGCTGATACAGGCTGTCAAGGAAACCGATCCCGATTTTCAGCGACCGGGCGGCGATTACGATAGCTGGTATATTCGCAACGAAGCCGGCGACTATCTCGAAGGGTTTGAAAGCTGGGATGCCGTCGAGGGCGCGCTGCTGGAACATATCATCCTCGGCCCGATGCACTGGCTGGGACTGACCGACATCGCCGAAGATGCCGCGCGCCTGACGGCCTATGGTCGTGCCGCCCTCCGTCTGAGTCCGTGGCCCGTCCCGCCGGAGCCGGCTGACCGGATCGTCGTGAAAGAAGATGGGACTCTGCTGGTCTCGCGCAGGGTCAGCCGTATCGACCGCTTTCAGGTGGCGCGGTTCACTTCATGGGTATCGGCTGGCGATCCGTATGCCTACCGGCTTGATGCCCGCGGCATCGCACGCGCCGCCAGCCAAGGCATCACCACAACGCACATCAGCGGCTTCATCTCCAAGATGCTGGGCGATGCGCCTGTGCCGCCCGCGATTGTCCGCCTGCTCGACAACTGGCGCGAAGGGCCGGCGACCACCGTGTCGCTGGAGCGTCTGCTGGTGCTGCGTACCACGTCGACAGAGGTCATGGATCGCATCTGGGACACGCCCGCCCTGAGACGTTATCTCGGCGCGCGTCTGGGGGAGATGGCGGTTATCGTGCGCGCCGATCAGTGGGAAGCGCTGCGTGACGCGCTGGGCGAGCAGGGTATTCAGGTTGAAGTGGTGCATTCCCAGTAGCGCCGTACGGCGATTCGTCCGCTGTTTCGATAGTTAAGGGCCTCCTGCATGTTTCGCATTTCCGGTTTTGCCTCTGGCGCGACGCTGGTTGCGCTTGTCGTTGCGCTGCTTGTCGCGCCCGTCGCCGCGCAGGACGCCGCGACGCTGCCGCTGGAATTTCCCACCGAAATTGCCTTGTTCAGCGCCGAAATTCCGCCGCGCGACCGCATCGAGCTGGCGCGCGAGTTGCTTGGCATTGACGAGATTGCGCCGCCCCCGACAAGCGCCCCGGAGCGCCAGTTGGGCGATATCAGCTCTTTTCGCGTCACCAATTCGTCGGACGACCGCGTCTTTGAAGTGACCGCCGAGCTTCGGGCAATTGGCGAGCATATCTATCTGTGGGTAGAGCAGGGCGTGCCGGTCAACCAAGAGACGCTGGACGCGCTGGCGCGTTCATTCGATACGCGCATCTACCCGCAGACACGAGCGTTGTGGGGCAGCGAGGCGACGCCGGGAATCGATGGCGACCCGCGTATTTATGGCCTGTTCGCGCATAACATGGGCAGCGGGACGGCAGCCTATTTCATCAGCGATCATCCCACCCCGCGGCCGGGGGTTTGAACCACAAACACCAAGAAAATGTTTT